>JBIKOX010000193.1:0-5469 GCA_044357775.1 Bacteroidia bacterium
TATGGAAGTTTAGAACGCGATGATGCCATGATTTTAGAAACCATGACTTTATTAAAAGATAATAGTAACGCATTTTTGAAAGTAAAAGCATTAGCTGCTAAATTAGGTAATAATGAATATTGGTTCAGTACACAATCTACTGCTTATTGTTTAATGGCTATAAGTAAGTATGCTAAAGTTAATGGAGCAAGTTCAAATGTAACTGCTGACGTAAAGATTGGTTCTGAAACCATCGCAATTTCTGATTTCTCAAAAACGAAATTTAAAATGATTGAATTGAAAAATGCAAATAGTAGTACGCCAATAAAAGTAACAGTTAAGGGCAGCGGTAATTTATTTGCACGCATTGTAAAACAAGGAATTCCAAAAGCAGGAACAGAAACTGATAAGTTTAGTAATTTGGAGTTGATTGTAAATTACAAAACACTCAATGGAAATCCAATAGATGTATCTAATCTATATCAAGGAACTGATTTTATGGCCGTAGTTACCATTAAAAATCCTGGGGTGAGAGGCATGTATCACAACTTAGCTTTATCACAAATTTTTGCTAGTGGTTGGGAAATTCGTAATCAACGTTTAGATAATATCATCTATGCAAAAGGTGATATTCCTGCTTATCAAGATATTAGAGACGACCGCGTTTACAGTTATTTTGATTTAGGCGCAGGTTCAGTAAAAACATTTAAGGTATTATTAAACGCTGCATACAATGGTCTATATTACTTACCAGGAGTTAATTGCGAAGCTATGTACGATAACAGCATTAGTGCACACGTATCTGGTAAATGGGTAACTGTCAAAAAACAAGGAGAAATACAATAAAGTTATTCTGAACTTTTTCAGAGCTCAAGCAACAATTAAACAAGTTCAGGGTGGCGAACAAAACTTAGTTATATTTGTAAAATGAAACTTGATATATTAGCAATAGGTGTTCATCCTGATGATGTTGAATTATCCGCAGCTGGAACTATTTTAAAACACATTGCACTCGGCAAAAGTGTTGGTATTTTAGATTTAACGAGAGGTGAACTAGGAACACGTGGCAGCGCAGAATTACGCGCGCAAGAAGCAACTAATGCTGCGAAAATTTTAGGAATTTCGGTGAGAGAACAACTAGAAATGAAAGATGCCTTTTTTGAAAACGATGAAGCACACCAAAAACAAATTATTAAAATCATTCGCAAGTACCAGCCAGAAATTATTTTATGTAATGCCATTTCAGACAGACATCCTGACCATGGCCGATCTGCTAAACTAGCCTCAGACGCTTGTTTTTATAGTGGATTACTAAAAATAGAAACAATACTTGATGGTGTTAGTCAATCTGCATGGCGACCAAAAGCTGTTTATCATTATATACAAGATAATTTTATTGAACCTGATTTTGTAATTGATATTACCGCTTTTATGGATAAAAAAACGGAAGCCATTATGGCTTACTCGTCTCAATTTTTCAATCCACTTTCCGTAGAACCTGAAACTCCTATTTCTAGTAAAAACTTTGCTCGAAATATAAAAGCTAAAGCAACAATTTTTGGTAGGGCTATAAATTGTGATTACGCCGAAGGTTTTAAGGTAAATAGATATATTGGCGTTGAAAATTTATTTGATTTGAAGTAAATAAATTATCCAATCTTACTCCAAGAAGACCTTGTTTTACCTTGAAATTGTAATTGATGAAGTAATAATTGGTTTTCTGGAATAGATAAATTTGGATCTTCATTTAAAATTGCCTGTGCTGAAGAACGAGCTAATTGCAAAATTTGTCCATCTTTTGCCAAATCAGCAATCTTTAAATCCATCACCCCGCTTTGTTGTGTTCCATCTAAATCGCCTGGTCCACGAAGCTTTAAATCTACTTCACTAATTTCAAACCCATCATTAGTTCTTACCATCGTTTCCATTCTTAATTTACTGTCGGCACCCAATTTATAAGAAGTCATCAATATGCAATATGACTTATCGGCTCCTCGCCCTACTCTACCTCTCAACTGATGTAATTGCGATAAGCCAAAACGTTCAGCACTTTCTATTACCATCACTGAAGCATTAGGTATATTTACACCAACTTCAATAACAGTTGTAGCAACCATAATTTGCGTTTCCCTTTTTATAAAACGCTGCATTTCAAATTCCTTTTGTTGTGGCGTTAACTTTCCATGAACAATACTGATTTGATAGTGTGGGGGTTGAAAATCGTGCAACAACTCATCATAACCGCGCTCTAAATTTTGGTAATCCAGTTTTTCGCTTTCTTGAATTAATGGGTATACAATATATACCTGACGCCCTAAAGCAATTTCCTGTTTCACAAAACCAATTAATCGTAAGCGCTGACTTTCCATAAAATGCATGGTGGTGATTGGTTTACGGCCAGGTGGTAATTCATCAATTACAGAGGTATCTAAATCACCATACAAAGTCATTGCTAACGTTCTAGGAATTGGTGTTGCTGTCATTATTAATACGTGAGGTGGCTGTGTATTTTTTTTATGCATTTTACCTCGTTGTGCCACACCAAAGCGATGTTGCTCATCAATGACAACTAATCCTAAATTTTTAAAAACAACAACATCCTCAATTAATGCATGTGTACCAATTAATATATGAATCACACCAGATGATAAATTTGCATGCAGCTCCCGACGCGCCTTTGTTTTTGAGGAACCCGTTAAAATAGCCACTTTTAGCCCCAAAGGTTCAACTAGTTCAGAGATCGTTTGGTAATGTTGTTTCGCTAAAATTTCGGTGGGCGCCATTAAACAGGACTGAAATCCGTTATCTACAGCCAACAACATACTTAATAATGCTACTAGCGTTTTTCCGCTACCAACATCACCTTGCACTAATCGGCTCATTTGTTTTCCTGATCCCATATCAATGCGTATTTCCTTCACAACACGCTTTTGTGCATTGGTTAATTGAAACGGTAAATATTTGTTATAAAAATCATTAAACACGTCGCCCACCTTTCCAAATACAAAGCCTTCAACAGTTTGATGGCGCATTATATTACTACGCAGTAATTTTAACTGCACATAAAATAACTCTTCAAACTTTAATCGAAATCGTGCTTTGTCAAGTAGTTCTTTTGAATCTGGAAAATGAATTTGCTTTAAGGCCTCTAGCTTAGATAATATATTAAAATCTTGTATAACGGTTTTAGTTAAAGTCTCCTGAATATTTTGTTCATTTAACTGAATGATAAGTAACAGCATACATTTACGAATACCATCACTATCTAAATTTCTAAATTTTAATTTCTCCGAACTATTATATACCGATTGAAATGAAGATTGACTTGCTAAGAGTTCTGGTGTTACTATATTAATATCTGGATGCGCCATATTAAAGCGCCCCATAAAAGAAGTTGCCTTTCCGTAAACAATATATTCAGTATTGGATTTTAATTTTTCTGCCATCCATTTAGCGCCTTGAAACCAAACTAATTCTATAACACCTGAACTATCTCTAAATTTAGCCACTAAACGTTTAGCGCGTTTGTCGCCCACAAAATCAATCTCAATAATATGCCCTCGTAATTGGTAATAGGCTAAATCTTCAATAACCTCCCTTACACTGTGAAATTGGGTTCTGTCGACATACCTAAAAGGATAATGCGTTATTAAATCTTTATAAGTAAAAATAAATAGTTCTTTTTGTAATACTTCCGCGCGCTGCGGACCAATACCTTTGAGGTAACTAATTGGTGTATCAAAAAAAGAAGGGGTCATTTAAGCAAAATTAATACACATCTGCTGTTAATACAATTTTGATTACTCAAATTATAAACAATTAAACTCTGTTATTTTTGTATTGTGAAACTAAAGTTGATTTGCATATTTATATTAATTTCCTTTTTTGTTAAAGGTCAGTTTTTAGATACCTTTAAAGTTTTCCTTCATTCGCGGCCTAGCATTGATGCTCGCTTAGAATCGCGTTATTCCTTCATAAATAATTCAGCCACAAAAGTTACAGGTGTTAGATTAGGAGTAAGTTTTAAAAGAAAACTCCGATTAGGATTAGGATATAGTTGGTTAGACACTGATGTTTTTGAAAAAAGAATTATAACGGATGTAAATGGAAATCTATTCAATACCAAAGATTATTTCAAATTTGGATATGTTTGCTTTTACGCTGATTTTGTTTTTCATAAAACAAAACGATGGCAATTGAGTGTGCCAATACAATGTGGTACTGGTTTGTATTGGACTCAATACAATGATGGAATGAAAATCATAAAATCAAAAAAACGTTTTTTACTTTTTTACGAACCAGGAATTACTATTCAATATAAAATTACAAAATGGCTTGGATTTGGTTTAGATGTATGCGGAAGGCTTGCTCTAAGAAACACAAACTATGTTGGAAATAAATTAAATTCGTTTGTTTTAGCGCCTAAACTGCTAATTTGGTTTGATCAGATTTTTTATACAATTGCACCAAAATCAAAATTGACGGAAAAATTTGGTCCTGCTTATTGGTGAGTTTTTTTATTTTTATATAACAAAAAAAACCATCCTTATATCAGAATGGGTTTGTAGTGAGAATGAGATTTGAACTCGTGTCAGCCAACTGTCGGATATGAATGCTAAACTCTACCGATAAAGTTCCAAATAAATTCTCTGCCTTTAGCACTTTTTAATTGCTTCTCTCTTTTCATTGCATCCAATTTTAATAAAAAAGATTCAGTATAAATTAATCTCCATGGTCTATATCTAAGCGTATAACCTTTTGTTCCCAGTTCATTATGAGACAATAATCGCTGTTCAATATCAGATGTATATCCAATATAAATCTTTTGATATTTCTCAGAATATAGTGCGTAAACTAAAAACGTTATTTCACAAAAAAAACCATCCTTATATCAGAATGGGTTTGTAGTGAGAACGAGATTTGAACTCGTGTCCGCCAACTGTCGGATATGAATGCTATACTCTACCGATAAAGTTCCAAATAAATTCTCTGCCTTTAGCACTTTTTAATAGCTTCTCTCTTTTCATTGCATCCGATTTTAATAAAAAAGATTCAGTATAAATTAATTTCCATGGTCTATATCTAAGCGTATAACCTTTTGTTCCCAGTTCATTATGAGACAGTAATCGCTGCTCTATATTGGAAGTATATCCAATATAAATCTTTTGATATTTCTCAGAATATAGTGCGTAAACTAAAAACATTATTTCACAAAAAAAAACCATCCTTATATCAGAATGGGTTTTGTAGTGAGAACGAGATTTGAACTCGTGACCTTCGGGTTATGAATCCGATGCTCTAACCAACTGAGCTACCTCACCAAATATTTTTATTTTAAAGAACTTTGAACTCCCGTCCGCTAGCCAGCGGATATGAATCCGATGCTCTAACCAACTGAGCTACCTCACCAAATATTTTTATTTTAAAGAACTTTGAACTCCCGTCCGCTAGCCAGCGGATATGAATCCGATTCCGACAGCTGGCGGATAA
>JBIKOX010000194.1:0-5464 GCA_044357775.1 Bacteroidia bacterium
GTAGCATCCATTACAATCACTGTATATTGCCCCGCAGTTAGTCCATTAATAGTTGGAAAATTCAAATTAGTTGGTGTCCATGTATAAGTATACGCACCAGTTCCGCCAGTAGCAGAAACAGTTGCACTTCCATTACTTCCGCCAAAACAGCTCACATTAGTGATTGTTGAAGTAATTATTATTTGCGAAAATGCAATTGTAGATATTGCAAAAAATAAAAAGGATAGTAAGGATTTTTTCATAGGGTAGTTTTGATGTCACGAAAGTATACTAATTATTTTTACTAGTAATTCTTATTTATTAAAGAGGGGTTTTGAATGAGTGATTCCTTTTTTCTTTTTATACTTTTGCAGCCAAAAGTATCCAAAAGCTTATGATTTTGTGATAGGCAATTTCTGGATTCCGTTAGCACTTCATCCAAAACCCTGGACAAAAATAATCTCCTGCGCATGCCTTCCCTGCTTTATTTTTGCCAGTATTGCTGCACAAAATCATAGCCACAAATAAGAGCGTTTAATATTCTAATGTGGATGTAAGTGTAATAAAAATTAAAGTTAATTAGTATAGCGCGTAGGGCTGCCAAAAATGCGAGCAGACAGAGCGGTGAATTGAGAAAACAAGATTTTAGTGTAGTGTAACGGAACGTGAAAATCGTAGTTTTCCAAGAGGAGGGTTGAGCATATTTTTGGCTTGTCTTTTTTTGGTTACTTTTTTTGACTAAGAAAAAAAGTTACAAGAAAATCATTTTAATAAAACTATTCTTTCCTGTTTTTCTTACCATCCGTTGGTTCAACGACACCACCTTCTTTCTTCGCAAAATACTTTTTGAAATTATAGGTAAAGCTTAACATATAATAGCGATTCAAAACATTGGTTTGAGAATCTTGAATATAGCTTTCGGTATTGGTGCGCGAAACACTATTGTTTTGATTCAATAAATCATAAACGCTAAAGCGAAATTCAGCTTGTTTATTTTTTAAAAACTTGTATCCAATTGCCGCATTCCATAACGAAATAGATTGATTGAAAGAACTTGTTAAACCAGAATAATACATGTTTGAATATTCAGTCTGTAACACTAAACCTTTCCAAGGATTAGCCGTCATTTTTAATTTAGAACTTTGAAAAAAATAGGTGGTGTTAGAGGATGTCTGTAATGAATTATTAATGTTACTATAAGACGAATTAGATGATAATGTGAAATCAAACTTCTCACTAATGTTACTACTAAATACCAAACCTAATCCACCAGTTGCTGTTTTTGCATAATTAATAGTTGTATTTATTAAACCTGGCACATTGTTATAATTACCAGAAATATTCACACTTAAATTAGTTTTAATTAGTTTTATTGGAAATGTATAATTTATGAAAGAACGCAAAGAAAAATAACCATCTAAATTAACTGGACGAATAATTTGTGAACCTCGTTGTAAAAAAATAGCATTGTAAACTATTGTATCTTGATTTGCAATTACGGTGCTATTTCCAATATAATTGTTTGAATAGTTACCACCTAATAAAATAAAAGTGGAGCTCGCTTTATCGATATTAACTCCCGAATAACGAATATTTAAATTTTGTTGATAATCTTGTTTTAAGCTAGGATTACCGGTACTTAATTGTAATGAGTTACTATTATTAATTACATCCTGCAATTGATCAATACTTGGCGCATTGTTACTTGTTCTGTAATTAATTCGTAAATTATTTTTTTGAGAAAACTTATATTGTAACTGTGCTGAAGGTAAAATAGATTCAAACGTTTTACTTAATTGGTAGTTTGCAGGATTAATTTGTTCTTTTGATAATTGCGCCCATTGGTAAGCCGCATTTAATGAAAAATTAAATTTTTCTTTTTGAAAACGATAGCCCAAGCTCCCAGATTGCGATTGATATTGGTTTTTAAAGACATTCGTTAAATTACTATCGATATCAGAAAACGAATAGTCTATACTGTTTTTATTAAATGTATTTTTTGACGAATAATTATCAGTGTAATTAGCATTATAATTAACTAATAAAAAATTGGTTTTGTTTAAAGGTTCCGTATAAGAAATATTGCCATTAATACTGTTTCCTGTTTTTAATATTTTTGATTTTTGATTGATGGTATCACCATAAAATAAAGTATCTCTATAATAATTATTTAACGTATAGAGTAAGTTTTCACCTGAGTTTTTGGTGATTGTTGGTGTAGCATTAACAGAAAATGTTCTTCCTCGTTTTACGAAGGCATGTCTGTATAATAATGGCACAGAAATACTATAGCCATTTATAAATGAGGAACTATTATTTTCGGTATTGCTTAATTTTGTTAGTTCTTTGGTATTTAATCCTAATAAATTTTTAGCACCTTGGTTAGTTTGAAAAGATAGTTTTGGTTGGATAATTAAAGAATTCAATGAATCTATTTTAGTTTCCATTTTAAAATTAATACGGTTATTAAAATTATCACTAGTAGTCGTATTGGTTTCGTTATAAATTAATCCATTATTTGAACCTAAAATATATTGTTGAAGTAAGTTAGACTTAGAATCATTTTGTGTCCAATTAAAAAAGTAGCTTGCTGTTATGTCAGTTTTCTTTCCCCACTTATCTGCATAATTTACCCCAAACAATGAAGTTGTATTAATTCCATTTTGTGTATTTGATTGAAAATTTTCTGTTGGGTTGTTTGCACCATTGCCACCACCGCCTTGCCCACCACCACCTCTTCTTCGTCCACCACCATCAGATCCTGAGCTGCTTGCAACTCCCACTAAATCCTCTGCTGTAAAATTTTGTTCATTGATATTATTTGATTGCGCTAAAATAGTTATTCGACTATTACCTTTAAATACATTGACATTTGCACCTCCTTTAAATTTATCTTCATAGCCATAACCAGCAACTGCTTTTCCAAAAATACCATTCTTAAATTGTGCTTTTGTAACGATGTTAATGGTTTTACTCGCATTACCATCATCAAATCCTGTGAATTGAGATTGATCACTTTTTTTATCAAACACTTGAACTTTATCAATAATTTCGGCAGGAATATTTTTTAATACAGCATTAGCATCGTCTCCAAAAAAGCGTTTGCCGTCAACTAATACTTGTTTTACATCTTCACCTTGTGCTTGTACTTTTCCATCTAAAACAGTTACACCTGGCATTTTCGAAATTAAATCTTCGGCTGTGGCATCTTTATTTACCTTAAATGCTTTTGAATTAAAACTTGTTGTGTCGCCATTTTGTGTCGCTAAAGCTTGCTGACCTTCAACAGTCACTTCTTTTAAATTAGTTGAGTTTTGTTTTAGTATAGTGGTGGGAAGAGTTAAATCTTGATTATCTATTTGAATTGTTTTGTAAATAGTTTTATAACCTAATGATAGTATTTTGAGAATGTATTTATTTGAATTAATATTTTGTAGTTTAAATTGACCTTCTATGTCTGTTGTAGTTCCAGTTAAATAAGAGGAATCCGATTTTAAGAGAAAAACTGATGCGCCAATTGCTGCCTGTTTTGTTTCATCTATCAATTTACCGCTAATCGAAAATGTTTGAGCTTTTAAAAACGTAAACGTCAAAAAAAAGAAAATGATATAGAAAATTTTTGAAAACATGAAAGATTTAAATATACGATTTAGCAGCGAGAGTGAATATGTTTAAATACGATAAATAGGTAAAGACTGATTTGTAGAGGTGAAAAAAATGCCCACAAAGTTGTGAGCATTTAAATTTATTTTGTTTCATCTAGCTTGAACTCGAAAATCTTTTATCCTAAAGCAGCTTTAATAAAGCTTACAAATAATGGGTGGGGATTTTCTACGGTGCTTTTATATTCAGGATGAAACTGTACGCCTATAAAAAATGGATGCGTTGGTATTTCAACAATCTCAGCTAATTCAGCAGTAGGATTTAGTCCTGATAAAACCATGCCTGCATTTTTGTAAAGCTTTGTATACTCATTATTAAATTCATAACGATGGCGATGACGCTCATTAATATCAGATTTATTGTATATTTTATGAGCTAAAGTACCTTCAACCAATCTGCATGGATATGATCCTAATCGCATGGTGCCGCCCATATGCGAAATATTTTTTTGCGCTTCTAATAAATCAATTACCGGTGCGCTAGTAGCAGGATTCATTTCACGACTATGAGCATCTTTTAATCCTAATACGTTTCTTGCAAATTCAATTACAGCACATTGCATTCCTAAACATATGCCTAAAAAAGGAATATTATTTTCGCGAGCAAATTTAATAGCCGAAATTTTCCCTTCAATACCTCTATTACCAAAACCTGGAGCTACTAAAATTCCTTTTAGGTCTTTTAGTTTTCCTGAAACATTTTCGTCTGTTAAACTTTCGCTATGAATCCATTCAACGTTAACCTTACAATCATTTACAGCACCTGCGTGAATAAAGGCTTCAGCAATTGATTTGTAAGAATCTTTTAATTCTACATATTTTCCTACTAATCCAATTGTTGTTGTTTTTGTAGGATTGTGAAATTTATTTAAAAATTGTTTCCATTTTTCTAACTGAATTTCAGTAGCAGTATTTATATTTAATTTTTTTAATACAATTTCATCTAGCTTCTCTTTTTCCATTAATAATGGAACCTCATAAATAGTGGATGCATCTAACGCTTCAATAACTGCGTCAGGAGATACATTACAAAACAATGCAATCTTCCTTCTGATATCATTATTAATAGCATGTTCAGATCTACAAACTAAAATATCCGGCTGCACTCCATATTCCAATAACAACTTAACAGAGTGTTGCGTTGGTTTTGTTTTTAATTCGCCAGATGTTGCTAAATAGGGAAGTAAGGTTAAATGAATAACCGTGCAATCATCACCTAATTCCCATTTTAACTGCCGCACAGCTTCAATGTATGGCAGAGATTCTATATCTCCTACCGTTCCACCAATCTCGGTAATCACAAACTGAAACTGTCCTGTTTTACCTAAAATTTTTATTCTGTTTTTAATTTCATCTGTAATATGAGGAATAACCTGAACGGTTTTTCCTAAAAATTCACCTTTACGTTCTTTGTCTATTACTGCTTGATAAATTCGACCAGTAGTAACATTGTTTGCTTGAGAAGTTGCTACATTTAAAAAACGTTCGTAATGCCCCAAATCTAAATCAGTTTCAGCGCCATCATCCGTTACATAACATTCTCCATGTTCGTAAGGGTTTAATGTTCCTGGATCGATATTAATGTAAGGATCTAATTTTTGAATGGTTACAGTATAACCTCTAGCTTGCAATAATTTTGCTAAGGATGCTGCAATAATTCCTTTTCCTAATGAAGATGTTACACCACCTGTAACAAAGATATATTTTGTGTTAATTGACATACAGTTTTTATGAACTGTATGTAAAGGTAGGCTATTTTTTTGGATTAGATTTGTTGTTTTTTGCACTATTTTTAAACGAAAGTACTTTCTGTATTTTCATAG
>JBIKOX010000034.1:0-18881 GCA_044357775.1 Bacteroidia bacterium
CGCCCGCCACCCTAATAAAGAAAACCGCGGGGCAAATATATAGAAGAGTACTTACATGATATTACAAGCATGATTTTATTATCCGCATAAACTTATATGATTTAAAATTAGCTATATAATGCAGTAAAGTGGTGAAGTTTAAATATTTTAAATTTAAAAGCTTTAATTTTTTTGGAGGTGTATGACACATGCTTGTGATTAACCTTCCTCCTGTAGTTTTTTACTCAACACCTGCATCTCTTGTAAAACGCGTGAGTCTAACATCCTTGCGTATATTTTAGTTGTATTAAGATTGGTATGCCCTAGCATCTTACTAACTGATTCTATACTAATGCCATTAGCAAGAGTAACGCTTGTAGCAAAGGTATGGCGGGCAAGATGACAGCTTAGTCTTTTTTCTATTCCGCACAGGTCAGCTATTTCTTTAAGATACGCATTCATTTTTTGGTTGCTTAGCACAGGTAAAATGCAATTGCTTTCATCTGTCCTAGAGTGTGATTTATATTTATCAAGAATTTCTGATGCTCTTGGAAGGAGTGGAACATTAACGGGAGAGCCAGTTTTGATTCTTGCTGTCTTAATCCAAACAATTCCAGTGTCATCAGTTACTAGATTTTTTTTGGTTAAATTAAAAGTATCACAATATGCAAGACCTGTGTAACATTGAAACAAGAATACATCTTTGACTTGTTCAATCCTTTTTACATGAAAGCGTTTGTTATTCAACAAGTTTAATTCTTGAGTTGTAAGGTAGCCTCTGTCAACTTTATGGATTTTCATCTTATAGTTGACAAAGGGGTCTTTGTCTATCCATGAATTTGCAAGTGCAAGTTTTATTATTTTCCTAAAATTCTTAGTGTATTTAACAGCAGTGTTGTTACAGCATTTTCTTTTGTGCCTCATGTAATAATCAAATTCATGAATAAACTCATGACTTACATCCTTTACCTTGAAGTCTTTCTGCTTGTATTTGAATTCTACAAACTCTTTTAAATGCTTTAAGGTTGTACAATATCTTTTAGCGGTGCCTTCAACATATTCAAGATTAATTAAGGATTTCATCTTGTTGTTATGCTCCTCAAAAATCCGGAATATGCTCTTAGAGTTTTTATCTTGTTCTCCTGACAGCATTTGCTTAATTGCAGCAGCTGAAACCTTCATGTTCAAACTTTCTAGCTTAAACTGGCTCTCATAGATTTTATTAGTGAGTAAATTAAGGTATGGATTAATGATTCTTGAATCATCATGCACATTAAATACTCTTTGGTTTATTGTATCCCATTTTTTAGGATGCACTAGTTTTTTTGTGGAGAAGCTCACCCTTGAACCATTGATGGTTAGGCGGCAGTAGATAGTTGCAAGCCCTGCTTTGCTTATTTTACCACTGGGCAAGTAGTATAGTATAGTCTGATTCTCAAGCATAACAATGGTTTTAGCATGTTTTAAGTTGAGGCAAAGACACCTGTTTTACTGAAGCCCAATTAGGTGTCGATTTTGTGCTTATTATGTTCCAAAAAAGCACACTTTTTGACTTTCCTAAAAAGAAAAACCCCAGTTTTTACTGAGGTTTTAGCTTTTTTGGTGGACCCGGAGAGATTCGAACTCTCGTCCAAACAAGGAATTAATAAGCTTTCTACAAAGTTTAGAACATAATTGATTTTCGATTTAAGTCAGGCTTATATTCATACCAAACTTAAACTTAGATGCTAATATTGTTTTAGATAACATCATCACTAAAACAAGTTGCTAATTTATGATGCAAACATCTCGTCGCTAAGCAACAGTGCTACAAGGTTTGCAAAGGTTGGTTAGTCTTGGACTAAGCAGCCATAGCGTAAGAATTCTCTTCGCCGAATAAAAGTTTGAGAGTTGAGTTTTAGGTGCCATATCCACAACGCACCACCTGCTTACTTACCAATCGCGCTCGCTGTCAAAACCGGTCGGGCCCATAATGTTAAAGAACTCAATGTACTCTAAAACCAAAGGTACAAACAAATTTTCTTTTTATATAAATTTAAAATATAATAATTCTATTTTAAATTAAGAACCTTAATTTTAAAATAGCAAGTTTTATATAACCTCTACCTAATTCTTTTCAAAAACAATTGAATAGCAAAATTAAATAGATAGAAAAAGTTTGCTAATGCTTATGATTATCAGCTAAAATCTTCATTAGTGTAATATAGCTTATAAAATTTAAGCCCTTTCTCTTCGTCGAAACCCTTCTCAACGTAATCGTGCCTACCGTGAACATAGATGTGAAAGTTCTTATCTAGTTTCACGACACTTTTCATAAATTTTTGATTTTTTTTAACAGCTGTTGGCGAAATTTCAAAATCATCAATAGCTGTTAAGTCCATTTTTTCATTAAAAGTTTGTCTATACTCTCTAAAAGCTTCCTTTAATTCTTCTTGAGGTAAAATTTCTTTTTCAAATTCTTTTAGATCAAATTTATCTTTTTCCTTAAAAAAACTAGTGCTCTTATTAAGCATCATCATTTGATCTTGCTTTGTTACATTATTACCTTCGGTTAAAATTTCTTCGCAAAATCCTTTACAAGTATCGATAAAATTAGATGTATGAAAATAAGCGTTCTCCTTCATTTTAGTATTTAAAAAATCCTCTACCCAATAAAATGCACAATCTGCAATTTTATTATTAGTATCCACCACGCTAACTTTATAGCCAGTGTTAGATTCAGTATTAAAAATAATACAACCCTTATCCAACTTATTAATATTAATTCCATTATCACATTCAACATCAAAATTATCCATATGCTGAAATACTTTTAGGTACGTGTCTTTATTTTCCGTTTTAAATAATCCAATAGCGTCACAAATAACACCATCAATATTACAATCCTTAAAATAACATGTGTAAAATTCCCCTCCTTTAATTTTAGGGTGCATCGATTGATTATAAAGATGTTCGGCAATATGTTTACTACTATCCATAAAATTACCTCGCGATAAAAACAAGTCGGCTACATAACTTTTTACATCATGATAATGCATTTCGTTTTTTGATTTAAATTGATAATAAATATCCGTTTTAAAAGGTGATGTTAAATACCGCATCACTGTATCTTTTAAAAAATCATCGCTAATAGTAATTTCTTTTTCGCTTAGAGTTAACTCTTCTCCTAATCCTTTATTTCCAACGTAATGTATCACAAATTGTGTTAATTCTGCACGGGTAAAATCTATCATGGCATTAATAATGTTTTAAATTTATATTAGTAAATATAATAGTTTGCTTGGGTTATGAATTAACAAACTTTAAACAAAAAAAATACCAATGTTACTAACGGATATTATTCGTTATAATGTATGTAAATAGTATAAGAATTAAACTTAAATTTGTGTTATATGCAACGTAAAATAATAAAATCAGCCATACTAATTTTAACAATTAGTCTTTGTTCTTTCACCTTTTTTAAATTTGAAAAAAATCAGATTTTAGTGGATATGCTAATGTCTGTATTAAATCAAGCTCATTATAATCCCTTAAAAGTGGATGATGAGTTTAGCGAAAAAGCTTATAAATTATACTTGAAGCGGTTAGATGTAAATAAGAAATTTTTGTTACAAACTGATATCGATGCGTTAAGCGCTTATCGCAAAAATATTGATGATCAGATTAATAATAGTTCATTTGAATTTTATAAATTATCAACAGATTTAATTACTGCTAGAATTAAAGAAAAAGAAAACTGGAGTAAAGAAATTCTCGCTACACCATTTAATTATTCAATAGATGAAGATTATGAAACGGATGGTGAAAAAATAAACTATGCGAAGTCTGAAGCGGAATTAAAAGCTGAATGGACTAAAATGCTAAAATATCAAACACTTTCGAGATTGGATGAAGCGCTAACCAATCAAGAAAAAGCACTTGCTAAAAAGGATAGCGTTTTTATTACAAAATCCTTTGATAGTTTAGAAGTTGATGCGCGCAGAAAAACATTGAAAGCAAATGTTGACTGGTTTAAACGATTAAATAAAATTACTTTAAAAGACCGCTTTGCAGCATACGTTAATACAATAACGGGCTTATACGATCCTCATACCGAATATTTTGCACCAAAAGAGAAAAAGAAGTTTGATCAAAATATGAGTGGTCAGTTTGAAGGAATTGGAGCTAGACTGCAAGCTAAAGATGGTATTTTAAAAGTATCTGAAGTAATTGTTGGTTCGCCATCTTTTAAGCAAGGTGAACTAAAAGCAGGCGACGAAATACATAAAGTTGCTCAAGGTAGCAAAGAACCTGTTGATATTACAAATATGGAAATGGATGACGCTATTGATTTAATAAAAGGAAAAAAAGGAACAGAAGTTAGATTAACCGTAAAAAAACCAGACGCCACTTTTAAAGTTATTGCTATTATTAGAGATGTAATTGAAATGGATGATACATACGCAAAGTCTGCTATTTTAAGCAGTAAACGTAAAATTGGTTATATTTATTTACCAATGTTTTATGCCGATTTTACGCGTAATGGCGCCCACCGATGTTCCGCAGACATGAAAAAAGAAATTGAAAAATTAAAAAATCAAGGTGTAGAAGGAATTATTGTTGACCTGAGAGATAACGGCGGTGGTTCACTTCAAGAAGTTGTTGAAATGGCAGGCTTGTTTATTCCTAAAGGACCAGTGGTTCAAGTAAAAGATAAAATAGGTAAAGTATTTGTGATGGATGATAAAAACGCTGATGTTTCATGGGATGGCCCATTAGCAATTATGGTTAATCATGGTAGTGCATCTGCCTCTGAAATTTTAGCTGCAGCTATTCAGGATTATAAAAGAGGAGTTATTATTGGAACTCAAAGTTTTGGAAAAGGAACTGTTCAATCCTTTTATAATTTAGATCAATATTTACTTCCTCAGTTTGATACCATTAAACCCTTAGGAGAAGTTAAAATTACAAACCAAAAGTTTTACAGAATTAATGGTGGAGCTACACAATTAAAAGGCGTTATGCCCGATATCACTTTACCAGATCCTTATGCATTTATTGAAGTTGGTGAAAAGGAAATGGATTATCCAATGCCCTGGGATGAAATAAAAAAAGCTACTTTTGACGAGTATAATGAAATTAATTATTCGAAATTAAAAAAGCAAAGTAATGAGAGAGTAAAATCTAGTGCTGCTTTTAAATTAATAGAAACAGAATCGAAGGAACTAAAAGAAAAAAAAGACGATACTAAATATACTTTGAAATTAGATAAGTATAGAGCTGAACAAAAGCAACTAAGAGAGCAATATAAAAAATATGATGATTTAAAACTAGACATCAAGAACTTTTCGGCTGAACTATTAAACTATGATAAAGAAGTTTTTAAAAACGATACAACCAAATTAAATAAGGAAATAAAGTGGACTAAAAATATTCAAAAAGACAACTATATTTTTGAGGCAGCAAATGTGCTTAACGATATGAAATAGCATTTTATGCGTTAATAATTATTTATAGGCTAATTGGTTGGCACCATATGAGAACTAAGAAGTAATAATATCTTCAAATAAAATAATAAAATTATCACCTTTTACTTATATGTTAATCACTAAAAAATCATATTCTATTTTTTATAATAAATGCCCGAAATGCCATAAGGGCGATTTTTTTATTAATAAAAATCCTTACAAAAAAGGATTCATAGAGATGCATCAAAATTGCGCCAATTGCAACGAATTATTTAATAAAGAAGTTGGTTTCTTTTATGGTGCTATGTACGTAAGTTATGGTATTAATATTGCTGTTGGTGTTGGTTTATTTTTATTAACGGTATTACTTTTAAAAACCTCACTACTCTTATATCTTTTTGTGTTTTTTGGAGTTCAACTACTATTATTTCCAATTACTATGAGAATTTCTAGATTAATTTATAGCAATATTTTTGTAAAATTTGACCCAACAGCCCAATAAAAAGTACACTGCAAATTCCTAGCTTAACTGAGACAACAGCTCTGAAAGCTCTATTTCTGATAAGTCTCGCCAATCGCCAATTTTAAGCTTGTCTAATTTAATGTTCATCACTCTAACCCGCTGTAATTTTATTACTTGATAGTCAAATGCGTTGCACATTCTGCGTATTTGCCGGTTTAGACCTTGAGTTAATATTATTCTAAAAATTCTTTTCGAATTTGGCTCTCGCGAAACGACACACGGCTTTGTTTGTTCGCCGCTAATTTCTACTCCTTCAGAAATTTCTTTTAAAAATGCTGTTCTTACTGGTAAATTTAAGGTGACAATATATTCTTTTTCGTGCTCAAATTTAGAGTTACCAATCTTATCAATAATTTCACTATGATTGGTTAGTAAAATTAGTCCTTCCGAATCTTTATCTAAACGCCCTATTGGATATATATTTTCGGCATGTCCAATTGCATCAATAATATTATTGGCAATTTTTTCAGAAGTACATTCAATACCTTTTGGTTTATTGTAAGCAATATAAGTTGGTATAAATTCTTTTTTCTTTAACTCAAGTCCATCAATAAAAACAACATCGCCTTCCTTAATTTTAGTGCTAAAATTGGCTACTTTTCCGTTTACTAAAACTCTTTTTTCTTCAATTAATACAAAAGCTTTTCTTCGTGATGTATATCCTGAATGACCTATGTATTTATCTACTTTCATAATTAACTATTGTATAGTAACAAAAAAATACCTGCAAAATTGCAGGTATTTTTCTTTATATTAAATTTAATTTTGTTTTATAATTTTTCCTTCATAAGAAAAATCATCGGCTTTAATTTTATAGAAGTAAATGCCTGAAGGCACTTTATTTCCTTTTAAATCAGTTGCTTTCCATTCCCATTCATGATATCCTTCCGATTGTTTCCCTATATTAGTATTTATAACTTGTTTACCAATAACATCGGTTATTTCAATGCTCACATTTGCAGATTCAACTAAATTATATTGAAATGAAATTAAATCGTTAAATGGATTTGTAAAACAACTTCTTTTTCATTACTACTCTTTATTCCAGCTGTTAGAAGTGGATCTCCATCCATAATAGCTTGCATATCTATTAATTCATCACCCGCTTGATAAACTAAATACATCATGCCATCAAATAACATCTCATCGTTAGTTCCTGTATTAGAATATACTGTAATTGGCGGTGAATTTGGATTATTAAGATTAGTGGCCGTATTATCATAATAATGCTTTGAATATAATCTATATCCATTAGGTATTTTTACTAATTTACGAAATGTATAATAATCTTGCCATTCAAAATCCCACTTATTTACTTTTACTAATTTAATAGTATCAATATTTGGTTTTACTGCGTAGTAAATTATACTCTTGCATAGTAAATGAGAATGCGGCATCACAGCAAATGCCGATAATGAAATTGGCAAAGTACCTGAAGTTGGATAATATGCTGAAAAGGGCGTGATTGCATTTGGCGGTATAGACATTGACCAATTTTGAAGTGGCGTTGAAGTGTATATTTTACGTACACCAGTTGTTCCTAATGGATAAAAATAAATGCGAATTTTAGTACTATCAACCTCGCCAGCAGAACCTGCAGGATAATGGAGTTGAATTATAACATTAGATCCAGCTTTTAGCGTAATACCTGCTTTTAAAGGTGCTTGACTTGGAAATAAAACTGCTGCAGAACCAGGAGCATAGGTTCCTAAACCAACATTACCAACTATACTAAAACAATTTCCTGTTAAATCGCCCGCATATGTACCTGTAGAATCGATAGAAACAACGTCGTGGTGAACAATTGGTTTGTTTCCAGGAACAATTTCAAATGCTCTTATAATTCTATCTTGAGTTAAACCAGAAGGTAACGAAAAACAGTAATATTTATCAGCTGCACTGGCAGTACTTGTAAATTGACCAATACTTAATGTTAAATCTGCATTGCCTGCTAATTCATAACCATTTGAATAAACAGGTGCTGCAGGAGCTAGGGTTGTATCTCCTTTTAAAGTTCCGCCAACAATCCAATTTAAAATTTGTTGTTTTTCGGAAGCTGTAATGATACGTTCGTGCTGAAACCTAGTATAAGTAGTATCCGCACTCCAGGGTGGCATAATATTATTGGTTAAATTGTAATTAATCAGTGTAGAATAAGCGGCCGTTTGCGCGTAATTCATAAACGGACTCATAGATGCGCCTGTATGATGACAACTTGTGCAACGTGCATAAAAAATTCCTGCAACATCCTTATAATCTGGTTGCGCTTTTATTGAATTAATTATTAAACCACATAATATTATAAGTACTAGTTTTTTCATACGCTAAATTTTTAGTTTCAATAAAATTACACAAATTAGTTTATTTTTTCTTTTTCTTTTTTCCCTTGTAAAACTTATCCTCTTTATCTGCATCCATTATCAATTTTTTCCAATTATCATTTACATCTTCGGTTAAAGCTAGTGTCTCTGAATAATCAACTTTGTTAACAGATAATACAGTTACCTTTTTTTCCATAAAGGTTTCTATTTCATCCAAAATAAATTTTTCCTCAGGACTACAAAACGACACAGCTACACCTTTATTATTTCCTCGTCCTGTTCGCCCTACTCTATGTACATAATTTTCGGCAACATCCGGCAAATCATAATTGATAACATAATCAACATTAGCAATATCAACTCCTCGCGCACTAATATCAGTTGCAATTAATAATTTAAAATCCCCGTTCTTGTAGCCTGTCATTACTTCCATTCTGCTATCCTGATCTTTACCACCATGCATTGTTTGGCTTTTAATCCCTACTCTATTCATGGCTTCAAATACACGTTCTGCTCGAACTTTAGTTCTAACAAATACTAAAATTCGACTTTCCGGATTTTCATTTACTATTCTTTCTAAAAAAAATCGTTTATCATCCATACTCACAAACATAACGGAGTGCGTTACATTTTTTGAAACAGGATCTTTTGGCGAAATTTGGATACGGATGGCATTACGCACAATTGAATACGCCAGTTTTTTAATTTTATCGTTAATAGTTGCCGAAAAAAACAAGGTTTGTCGGTGGCGCGGTAAATATTTAATTAAGTCTTCAATATCTTTATAAAAGCCTAAGTCCAGCATTAAATCTGCTTCATCCAAAACCAAAACTTTAATATCTCTTAATTTTAAATAGCCTTGATTTACTAAATCAAAAACTCTACCCGGTGTGGCAATAACAATATCAACTCCTTGGTGTAATTTTTCAATTTGAGGATCCTGATCAACACCACCATAAATGCCAAGGGTTTTAACATCAGTATATTTACCTAACTTTTCAAACACCTCAGTAATTTGAATTGCTAACTCATGCGTAGGCACCATCACAATGGCTTTTACACCCTCACCAGTTCCTGATTTAGATAATAAATGCAAAATAGGAATAGCAAAAGCAGCCGTTTTACCTGTACCGGTTTGTGCAATTGCCAAAACATCTTCACCATTTAAAATATTTGGAATAGCTTTAAACTGAATATCAGTTGGACGTTTAAATCCTAACTCTTGTAAACTTTGTTTAATTTCGGGTAATATATGGTATTCTTCGAATTTCATTTGCAATAATAAGAACGTAAAGGTAACAGAATTATACACTCTATGAATCGATTTCTCTATACAATCCTATCTAAATAAAACAATAATAAATCATAGTGTGTTTGATAGTCTCGCGCATAAACCGACGTTTGATAATCTTTTGGGCTAGCATATGTTAAATGTTCGAAATTAGTTAGCAAATGATTAAAATTATCCGAACCCATATTTTTCAAAAATACCTCTTTATTGCCTTCCAATAATTTATAAATATCTAAGGCAGATTTATGAATAGACTTGTTTTTGTAATTTTTTATTTCGAGTATAACATCATTAATAAGCATAAGGCAAACTTAAAAACAAATACCGTAATAATTTCAACTATTAAAATAATAGTAAACATTATTGGTTCGTCCACATTTTTGGGCGTTTCCACTAGTTGGCGGACGGGCTTGCTTCAATCTTTTTGTAAGAGATAGACAAAAAGTATTTTCACTACAATACTTAATGTTGTTCTTTAATAAATTCGTAACTTTAAATCTAAAAAAACATTTATGAAAACAATCATCACCTCACAAAATGCCCCTGCACCAATTGGTCCATATAGCCATGCAAACTTAGTGCCTGCCAACGGTAATATGTTATTTGTATCGGGGCAAGTTGCTAAAGATGCTAAAACTGGCGAGTTAATATTAAGTGATATTAAAAGCGAAACCAAAAAAGTAATGGAAAACGTTACAGCTATTTTAGCTGATGCTGGGATGGATTTAACACATGTAGTTAAAACCACTATTTTTATGAAGGACATGAACGAGTTTGGTGCCATGAACGAAGTGTACGGTTCATTTTTTACAGGTAACTATCCTGCTCGCGAAACAGTTCAAGTAGCAAGATTACCACTGGATGTGAATGTGGAGATTTCTGTTATTGCAATAAAGTAAACGTTATTGTAAACACAATTAAATTTTAATAATAGAGTTGGATAAAGAAAAATCTACATGTTAATTTTTCGCTTACAGAATAAAAAATATTTGGAAATTTACATGAACTAATAGGAGCATAAAAAAAACCTCTCTAAAAAATTGAGAGGTTTTTTTTAATTTAAATAGTCAAAACCATTTAACTGTTTTCTTTTTTAATTTATTAAAGAAATTGCTACAATAATATAGTTGAATTCAACGCAAACTATTTATTATAAAAATAACTCGTAATTTGTTTTGTAATTCCTGCCAAAAAATTATATTTGTAAGATAAGGAATTGTTATGCAAAAGGAAGTTTTATCAAGCGCTCAAGGATTAAAATTTGAGGATTTTAAAAAAATTGTTTTAGATGATTTTCGAATTATTAACGAAAGTCGACAAACAAGTTTACTGGGTCGCAAAGAAGTATTAACCGGAAAAGCCAAATTTGGCATTTTTGGTGACGGAAAAGAATTAGCCCAAATTGCCATGGCTAAGGTTTTTCAAAATGGCGATTTTAGAAGTGGTTACTATAGAGATCAAACTTTTATGATGTCAATTGGTCAACTAACGCTCCAACAATATTTTGCTGGTTTGTATGGCCATACAGATTTAGAAAAAGAACCTATGAGTGGCGGCAGACAAATGGGTGGTCACTTTGGCACACATAGTTTAAATGCAGACGGTACGTTTAAAAATTTAGCTAATCAAAAAAATTCATCAGCTGACATCTCTCCAACAGCAGGCCAAATGCCGCGTTTGCTAGGTTTAGCTTATGCCTCACATTTTTATAAAGTTAACGAAAAATTACATCAAGGTAAATTTGTAAACTATAGCAACAAAGGAAACGAGGTAGCATTTGGAACCATTGGCGATGCCTCTACTTCGGAAGGATTATTTTGGGAATCTATCAACGCAGCCGGTGTATTGCAGGTACCAATGCTAATAAGCGTTTGGGATGATGGTCACGGTATATCTGTTCCAAAAAAATACCAAACCACAAAAGAAAGTATTTCTGAAATTTTAAAAGGCTTTCAAAGAGAAAATGGAAGCAATGGCTACGAAATATTTAAAACAAAAGGTTGGGATTACGCGCATTTATGCGAAACATACGAAAAAGCAGCAAAAGTTTGTCGCGAGCAACATGTGCCGGTATTGGTGCATGTAGAAGAAGTTACTCAACCCCAAGGTCATAGTACATCTGGTTCTCACGAGCGTTATAAATCAAAGGAACGTTTGCAATTTGAAATAGAATTTGATTGTATTAAAAAAATGCGCGAATTTATCATTCAAAATGCATTGGCTGATGATGCAGCTTTAAATACCATTGAGGAGGACGCAAAAAATGCAGTGAGAGATGCTAAAAATGCAGCCTGGAATGATTATTTATCGCCCATTAAATCAGAAATTGCAGAAGTTTCAAACATATTTGATGAATTATTAAATGGAGTAAATGGAGACCAAATCAGTGCAATAAAAACTGAAATAAACGCTATTAAAGAGCCCTACAGAAGAGACCTGCATAACGCTGTAAAAAAAGTATTGCGTCTTTCAAAATCTGAAACATCTCTATCACGCTCAAAATTAGCAGACTGGTTGCGTTTAGCAAATATCGAAAATACAGACAGATACAGTTCTCATTTAATGTCGCAATCATCACAACAAGTATCCTCTGTTAAAAAGGTAGATGCAATTTATAATGAAGAAAAGCAAGTTGATGGCAGAGAATTGTTACGAGAAAATTTTGATTATATTTTAAATAAATACCCCGAAACACTTATTTTCGGGGAGGATTCTGGGAAAATTGGTGGCGTAAACCAAGGCTTAGAAGGTTTACAAGCAAAATATGGCGAACATAGGGTTTTTGATACTGGCATTCGTGAAGCTACCATTATGGGTCAAGCAATTGGTTTAGCAATGCGCGGTTTAAGACCAATTGCCGAAATACAATACTTAGATTATTTATTGTATGCGCTTCAAATTATGAGTGATGATTTAGCAACCGTGCAATGGAGAACAAAAGGCATGCAAAAAGCACCTGTTATTATTCGTACTCGCGGTCACAGATTAGAAGGTGTTTGGCATAGTGGATCGCCAATGGGCATGATTATTAGTTCTTGCAGAGGAATTAATGTTTGTGTTCCAAGAAATATGACCCAAGCTGCCGGATTTTATAATTTATTGTTAGAGGCAGATGAACCTGCTCTGGTAATTGAGCCTTTAAATGGTTATCGTTTAAAAGAAAATTTACCTTCCAATATTGGAGAATATAAAATTGCATTAGGAATTCCTGAAACATTAATAGTAGGTTCGGATATAACCCTCGTAACCTATGGTTCTTCTATTCGTATTGCACAGGAAGCTATTAAGCAATTAGAACAACATTCAATTTCGGTTGAATTAATTGATGTACAAACCTTATTACCTTTTGATATACATCACACTATTGTTGAATCTTTAAAGAAAACAAACCGAGTTGTGTTTTTTGATGAAGATGTGCCTGGTGGTGCGAGTGCCTATATGATGCAAAAAATTTTAGAAGAACAAGGTGGTTATAAGTATTTAGATTCTTCACCTGTAACCATAGCGTCAAAAGAACATAGGCCTGCTTATGGTTCAGATGGAGATTATTTTAGCAAACCAAGTGCTGACGATGTATTTGATGTAATTTACAAAATTATGTCGGAAGTAAACCCAAATAAATACCAACCTATTTTTTAAGTACTTTTTATCAAATACAATTATTACTTTTGATTGATTTTTTATAACAATAAACATGAAACTAAAACAATATATTTTTTCTTTTTTGTTTCTTACCTTGATATTTAATTTATCAGCTCAGGAACCTAAAAAGGATGAAAAAAAAATTCAGGAAGTTGTAACTATTTCGCAAGACCCTGTTTTAATGCCTGCTAACGAAGATGGATCAATACCAGTAGATACAAATCCTCCGAAAGGAATGAACGCTTCTGAAATTTTAAAGCGTGCTATAAATTTCATAAAAAGGGAATCGACAAAGTACACAAAAGGTAGCGGCGTTACAACAGCAAGTAAAGCAGAATGCATAGCAACCTTTAACTATAAACCAAAAGAATTAAATCCGGAAGCAGACCTACAAGGCACTATTACAATGCACATAAGTATTGACGCTAAAGAAGGGAAATACAGATATACTATTTCAAAAATTAACCATAATGCTATAAAAACAGAGCTTTCGGGTGGAGATATTTTTAGCGAAGTACCTAAATGTGGGAGCATGAATTTACCGACAGCAATGTGGAAGCGTATTAAAAGTGAAGCTCTGAAGCAAAGCTCAATTGTTGTTAATGATATAAAAGAAGCAATGGCCATATCAAGCACAACTCCTGTTAATTCAGACGAATGGTAGCTGTTCCCTAAATATCTAAATAATATAAGTCCCGTTTTCGGGACTTTTTTTTGAACCAATTAATTATACAATGAACTCATTAGAACTATATACTCAAAAAGAGATAACACAACTTACTAGAAAAAGAAGTACCGAAGTTAAAATTGGCGAAGATGTTGTTGTATTAAAATCTGTAAATAACTGGGAGCAGGAATTACAAAACTCAAATTGCACCTATGTACTTTTAGGAATTCCAGAGGATATTGGTGTAAAAGCTAATTATGGACGTGGAGGAGCTCATACGGCATGGAAACCAGCTTTAGATAGTTTTTTGAGCCAGCAAAGTAATGAGTTTTTTAATGGAAAAGATATCTGTGTATTAGGAAATATTTTTGTTGATGACCTAATGGCAAAATCAAACAATCTACACACAAAAAATAAAAATGATATTATTGCATTGAGAAATTTAGTGGAGCAATTAGATAATCGTGTAAGCGAAGTTATCGAAAAAATTGTACGCTGTAATAAAACACCAATCATTATTGGTGGCGGACATAACAATTCTTACCCTATCATAAAAGGCTGCTCATTAGCATTAAAACAAAAAGTAAATGTTATAAATTGCGACCCTCATAGTGATTTTAGACCATTAGAAGGTCGTCATAGCGGCAATGGATTTAGCTATGCCTTTCATGAAAACTTTATAAATCGTTATTCAGTATTTTGCATGCATGAGCAATATAATAACGCAAGTGCATTACAAGAATTTAGTAAATATAACAGCCAATTATATTACAGCACATACGAAACTATTTTTGTTAGAGAATCTATAACATTCAACGAAGCACTTGCGCGAAACATCAATTTTGTAAAGACTCAGTTGTGCGGAATAGAAATTGATTTAGACGCTATTACAAATGTTCCATCCAGTGCAAAAACTAGCAGTGGCATTTCACCTGTTCAAGCAAGGCAATATGTTTATCAATGTGGCAAGCAATTAAACCCTACCTATTTTCATATTGCAGAAGGAGCTCCAATATTATCACATATTAAAGCTGATAACAAAACAGGGAAATTGATTGCCTATTTAATTACAGATTTCATTAAAGGTTTATCTGATAAGGAGCTAGTATAATGTAATTCGTTTTGGAAAAACTCAAACTTAAAATAATATTCTTTGAGTAAAAAACAGAATAACATTAAAATTTACAAGTCGGGATAATTTATTATCTGCATAAAAAACAATGATAAATATGTTAAGATTTAATTTGTTTAAAAGTTTATGAAGTAATTTCTTAACAAGCACTTGCAGAAACATAAGGTTACAAACAATTTCACTACTGATTATCAGTCATTTAAAAATCAATGTTAACCATTTGTTAAGTTTGCTTTACGTACTTAAAATTTGTAAATTCAATATTTAGAAAGTAATGAGCATTTTTGCTCTCCCTAATCACTATTATGCAAAACTTTGACAACCAAAATAAAACCCGCAAAAAATTATTTACTCCTTTAACTACTAATGAAGTTGGTAAATTGCAACCTCAATCTATCGAATTAGAGGAAGCCGTTTTAGGTGCCATGCTATTAGAAAAAGATGCATTGAGCACAGTAATTGATGTGTTATCGCCTGAAACATTTTACAAAGAACAAAACGGAATTATTTTTAAAGCAATTTACAACCTTTTTAATCGCTCTGAACCAGTTGATATTTTAACAGTTACTCAAGAATTAAAACGAAGTGGTGAACTTGAGTTAGTTGGTGGATCATTTTATGTATCATCATTAACAAATCGTATTGCATCTTCTGCAAATATTGAGTATCACGCTCGCATTGTAGCACAAAAGTATTTGCAACGCGAATTAATTCGAATTAGCACAGAAACTATTAAATCAGCCTATGAAGATAGTACTGATGTTTTTGAATTATTAGATTCAACTACTCAACATATTTTTGAAATCTTAGATTCTAATGTTCGCAGGCAGCATGTAGGAATGACATCATTAATTGCAAAAGCAATTGAAGAAATTGAAATAGCAGCGAAGCAAACGGATGGTTTATCGGGAGTACCTTCTGGATTTACGGCTTTAGATAGAATTACTGGCGGATGGCAAAAATCTGATTTATTAATTTTAGCTGCCCGTCCTGGCATGGGTAAAACTGCTTTTGTTGTTACTATGGCAAAAAATGCATCTGTTGAATTTAATAAACCAGTAGCTATTTTTTCTTTAGAAATGTCTTCTATCCAACTAGTAAAGCGTTTAATCTCTTCAGAAACAGAAATTGACCAAGATAAAATTTTAAAAGGAAATTTAGATAACCATGAATTTGTTCAACTAAATGAACGAATTAAAAAATTATCAGTTGCACCACTATATATTGATGATACCCCTGCTCTATCCATTTTTGAATTGCGTGCTAAAGCTCGACGCTTAAAAGAACAACAAAAAATTGAATTAATAATTATCGATTATTTGCAATTAATGAGTGGTGGGCCTGATAGCAGAGGAAATCGTGAACAAGAAATTTCGGCTATTTCTCGTGGCTTAAAATCATTAGCAAAGGAATTAGAAATACCAATTATTGCACTTTCTCAATTAAGTCGTCAGGTTGAAAACAGAGCCGGTGGCAGCAAACGTCCACAACTTAGTGATTTAAGAGAATCGGGAGCTATTGAGCAAGATGCTGATATGGTAATGTTTATTTATCGACCAGAATATTACGGACTTGAGGTGGACGAACATAACCAATCAACGAAAGATAGAGCAGAAATTATTATTGCTAAAAATCGACATGGATCTATTATTGATGTTTCTCTAAAGTTTATCGGAAAATATGCCAAGTTTACCGATTTAGATTATAATGAAGGTTCCGATATGTATGCAAGTAATAATACAAGTTCAGGCGTACAACAAAACACAGAATTCCTATCACAACCAAACACAAAAACAGTACAATCTACCAAGTGGGATGACGATGACAAGCCTAACTCCGATATTATTAGAAGAAACGATATAGATGAAGTATTTTAATACTAACAGTCAGAGAAAGTTTATGATTTTATAATTGACTCAAAAAAACTAGGTAATTAGAATATGAAATTATATTGATATGAATTTTTGTCTATTTTAATTTAGAAAAAAACTACTTCATATTAATAAATTGCAAAGGTATTTCGTAGTCGCCTTTGCGACATAGAGCAATTACAGCTTGCAAATCATTAATACTTTTGGCAGAAACTCTAATAATATCGTCCATCATTTGAGCGGTTACTTTTATTTTACTATCCTTAATATCTTTCAATATTTTTTTTGAAGCTTCTTTTTCAATTCCCTGACGAACTTTTATTTCTTTCTTTATAATCATTCCGGATGGGTAATGGTCTTTACTTTCATCTAAACAGCGGGGATCTAGACCTTGTTTTATCATCCGACTATGAATTGAATCAATAATAGCCGTTAATCGCATGTCATGCTCAGTAAAAATGGATATCAACATATCTTTTTTATTCAACTCAATTTCACTTTTAGAATCACGAAAATCAAATCTATTTAATATTTCTTTTTTTGCAACATTAATTGCATTATCAAGTGTTTGTGGATCAGCTTTACTTGTTATATCAAATGACGGCATAGTATTTAAGTTTTAATAATAGGTTAAAATTAAATTTCGCAATAAAAGTATATATTTTTGTTTGTAAAATGTGTATCAATTTTAAATTGCTATCAATATATTTGAATAAACTCCAACTAATTATTATGGTAAAGAAACTAATTTTCGGAATACTATTTTTACTTGCAACGCATATATCTTTTGCACAAAAAGTTCTACAATTCAATTCAGATTCAGTAAAATTCATTAAGGAATTAAACGAGTATTTTTTTGAAAATTCAGCAAATAAAAAAGATGCTGAAAATTATATGTCTGAATTTAGTAAATTTTGGAAGTCACCAGATTTTTCGAGGAAATACAAAGATGCTATCTACAGTACTTGCAATTCAATGTTGCAACGAAAACTCAAGCCTTATCCTTACTTTATTAATTATTTAAACTCGGTAGTTAATTTTATTAAGTCGCAGCAAAATCCTGAAGTTTTTGACAATTGGCAACTATGCATCGAAAAAATGTTTAATTCAAAAAAAATAAAAAACTTTGGAGATTACCTAGAAATGAGTGAAAATATTTTTTTGAAAAATATATTTTACAAATCTCCAACATACAGTTATCTGAGCTTAGAAACCAACTATAAATTTGAATTTGATTCAGTTCCTAAGGTTATATTTCCAAAGTTTACTTTAATTGGAAAAAGTCCTCGTGGAGACTCTATTTCGATAGAAAATATTGAAGGAATATACTATCCATCTTGGGGAAAATTTGTTGGCAAGGGTGGTAGGTTAAGTTGGAGCCGCACTGGTGTTGGCAATGATGTTTATGCTGATTTAATTAGATTAACATTAGAATGTAAAACGGGAGGTTACTTTTCAGATTCAGCAACATTTATAGGGAAGCAGTATTTTGATGTTCCTCAAAAAGGACGAGTTTATGATAAAATTATTACAGAAAATGGAGATCCTACATATCCCCGCTTTGACTCCTATAGTAAAAGATTATTAGTGAAAAATATATATCCCGATGTTGATTTTGATGGCGGTTTTGGTATGCGAGGCAATAAATTTGTTGGTTCCGGAAATGCACAAAATCCTGCAAAACTATTATTTAAAAGAAACAATGCAAGGTTTCTTGAAATATCAGCACGCTCTTTTTCAATGACAAAAGAAAAAATAAATGCTAAACCTGCATCTGTAAAATTCTTTTTAGATAAAGATTCCATCATACATCCAGGATTAAGTTTTGTGTATCAAGTGGAAAAAAAAACATTGACACTATTGCGAACAGATGATGGTTTAGAAAAATCTCCCTTTTTTAATTCGTACCATAAAGTTGATATGTACTTCGAACAATTGGTATGGACAATAGATGAACCGAAAATTGAATTTAATTTTTTACCTAATAACACTCAAGGCGAAGCGTTTT
>JBIKOX010000035.1:0-18809 GCA_044357775.1 Bacteroidia bacterium
GAGAGGCGGCGATAGAGTTGGGCTACGTAACCAACGAGCAATTTGATCAATGGGTTCGTCCTGAAGATATGATTGGAAGTTTGAAATAGTAATTAAACAACGTGTTTTAAGTGAATTAATAATCAATTAATTTTACTGTCTAAGACAAAAAAGGCAGATAATAGTGGTAGTAATTCATTCAAAAGCATGTATTTTATCGTTAAACATAAACAATAAATGATTTTTTTTGTTTCACTTATAAATACCTTATGCCAAATCAATACGCTATAAAAGATTTAGAACGGCTTTCTGGAATAAAAGCTCATACACTTCGTATTTGGGAGCAGCGCTATGGCATTTTAAAGCCTGAGCGCACAGATACTAATATTCGCTACTATACATCTGACGACTTAAAGCGTATTTTAAACATTTCTTTATTAAACTGCAATGGATTTAAAATATCTAAAATTGCTAAACTACAAGATAATGAAATTATAAAACAAGCGCAATCTATATTAAATAATTATAATAAAGAAAGTGATCAAATAGACAACTTGGTGCTTTGCATGATGGAAATGAACGAATTAAAATTTGAAAAAATTATTTCCAACTGCATTATTCATTTTGGCTTTGAAAATACCATTGAAAAAGTTATTTTTCCTTTTATGCGACAAATAGGTAATATGTGGCAAGTTGGAATTGTAAACATTTTGCAAGAGCATTTTATTACACATCTTGTTCGGCAAAAAATAATTGTTGGAATTGATGGTTTATTCCCCGAACCATTAACAAATCCTAAAACGTTTTTAATGTACTTACCATCTAACGAATTGCATGAATTAGGGTTGTTATATTGTAATTTTTTAATCAAAGCAAAAGGGCATAAATGTTTATATATTGGCCAATCGGTTCCATTTAATGATTTATTTTCGATTAGCAATATTGCAAATCCCGACATAATTGTAACCACGTTTACTAATAGAATGGAAGGCATTTCTACTCAAGAGTATTTAAATAATCTCGCGAATTCATTCCAAAATTCAACGATAATGGTGTCTGGAAGGCAGTTTTTTATTCCTAATGAGCCAATTACACTTCCAAAAAACGTTATTTTGTTCGAATCTCACGAACAATTTAAAAATGTGCTGCATAGTGTTAACTTTGCATTCAATGTATTTAAACCTAATTAAACTTTTTGTTGTACTTGTTTTATTTTTTTCGTGTGCACCAAGCAATGGCGACGAAGAATTAGTTGTTGAAAACATATTGACCGAGGATAAATTAATTAACGTTTTAACGGACTCTTATTTATCGGAGGGCGCTTCAGGAATTAACGTAAAGAATGTTGCAGGAGAAAAATTTGATTCAACGTATCTATTTAATCCATTAATGGAAAATAATATCGACAAGGAGAAATTTGATTCCACAATGGCTTATTATACAAGACACCCAAAGAAGTTAAAAATAATTTACGATAAAGTATTAGCGAAATTAAGTGAAGCGCAAGCTAAAGGAACTATTGAATAAGCAATTGGTATGCCCATAATAGATACGATAAAAAATTTAGCTGTTGCGCATTTTAAGGATGTTGTAGAATTTAGAAGACATATTCATCAACACCCGGAGTTGTCATTTCAAGAATTTAAAACGTCAGAATTCGTTTGTTCCATTTTAGATAAACATTCTATTTCATATATATCAGGAATTGTAAAAACTGGAGTTGTGGCAATTATAGAAGGAAAAAATCCTAGTAAAAAAACAATTTTATTACGAGCCGATTTGGACGCTCTGCCAATTGAAGAAAAAAACAATGTAAAATATGTTTCAGAAACTGTTGGCGTCATGCACGCTTGTGGACACGATGCGCATACGGCCTCTGTTTTAGGAACAGCAATAATATTAAATAAACTAAGAGGTGACTTTGAAGGAACGATTAAAATTATGTTTCAGCCAGGAGAAGAGGTATTACCCGGCGGATCTTCATTAATGATAAAAGAGGGTGTGTTGCAAAACCCAAAAGTAGATGTAGCAATTGCCCAACATGTTTTTCCTAGCATGGAAGCAGGTAAAGTTGGCTTTAGAAGTGAGATGTATATGGCGAGTACTGACGAAGTGCATATAACTATTACCGGGAAAGGCGGACACGCAGCAATGGCTGGAGAATACAATAATCCATTGGTAGTTGCAGCAAGCATCATAAAAGAAATAGAAAAGCAATTTCCGTTTATAATTGACGATGAAGGAGTTGCCAGAAACACTAACAATAATATACCAACTGTTATTGCTTTTGGAAAAATTGAAGGAAAAGGTGCAACTAATGTAATTCCTGAAACGGTTTATTTAGCTGGTACTTTTAGAACAATGGACGAGCTTTGGAGAAGTGAGGTGAAAGAAAAAATCAAACAAATTAGTATTGATATTGGAAATGATTATAAAGTAAAAATAGAATTAAAAATAATAGACGGCTATCCATTTTTAAGTAATGATATTGCGGTTACAAGCCTCTGCAGGCAAGCCGCCGTTGAGTATTTAGGTAAAGAGAACGTAGAAGATTTGCCTTTACGAATGACAGCAGAAGACTTTGCGTACATTTCACAAGTTGTTCCAAGTTGTTTTTATAGATTAGGAACGGGTAACAAGTTAATGGGTATTAACTCTGGTGTTCACACAGCAACATTTAATATTGATGAAGACGCATTACAAATCTCCACGGGATTAATGGCGTGGATTACACTTAAACAACTTTTTTAAAACATAGTTGTTTTTGTATAAACGAAAAGCGCCTCTTTTGAGGCGCTTTTCGTTTGTTATTTTCCTTTAAATACGGTGACAAAACCATTATATTTTTTTTCATCCGGAACTTCTACAATATAAAAGAATGTACCATCAGAAACACCTTCGGCCTTCCACTCATTTTTATAGTTTGGGTTTTCATAAATTTTCTTCCCCCATCTATCATAAATAGTGACAATTGTATTCGGATGGTACTCTATATTTTTTATAACAAAAAACTCATTTGCATTATCCCCGTTAGGCGTAATAACATTTGGTATCACTATTTGGCATGGAGGTAATACGGTTATAAATTGTATATCAGTTTGTTCATAGCCACAACTATCAGTAACCGTAATAGAAATTGGATAAGCTCCTTCAAATTCAGGAGTAATAGAATTTAGAACAGTGGTATTTGAAATACTATTTGAGCTAGGATAGTTGTACCAGTTATAAGTAAAATTAGGGTAACCTCCAATTACAGAAGCGTTTAATGTAAATGGCGTATTTCCGCATAAAGCAACAGAATCAATGATGGCAACATTTAAGGTGTTTGGCAATACAACAATAACATTACTAGCCGTATTTTGGTAACCACAACTGTCCGTTACCGTTAAACCAACATTGTAATTTCCTCCAGAAGAAGGTGCGTTATTTATATAATCAGCAATGGTGGAAACTGTTGCGGAATTCATAGTCCAAACATAATTATAAGATGGATATCCTCCATTAACAATCGAATTGAATGTAAATGGTGTATTAGGACAAACAACCATAGAATTACTAATAGCAGTAGTTAAATTATTAACAAAATTATTTACAACAACAGTGTCAGATATTGGATAAGCACAAATGCCACTTACAGTAATAACCAATGTTGTTGTTGAATTTGAATTTGTAGTGTAACTTGAACTATTTGTTGCACCAACAGCGGGGAGGTTTCCAGGTAAAGTTGTCCAAGAATAAGTATAAGGAGTCCCTTGGTTTCCCGGCGGAAGTATAGATGATCCAGCTGCTGCATTAAAGGTAAACGCTTTATTTAAACATTTTGTAACGTCTGGCAAAGGCGTAACAATTAAGTTTGCTTTTGGCGTTACATTAACCGTAATGGTTTTGGTATCAGGGGTACTACTTGGGCAAGGGGCATAGCCGGTTACTACATAGGTATTGATACCAACAATAGGGGGCACAACAGTAATTGCTGTTGCTGTTGAAATAGGAATTAATGACCCGCCTTGTAAATAAGACCAATTATAATTAAAAGCGCCAAGGGCCGACATGGAGGTATTATCTCCTTCGCATAAAGTAGTATTTGTAACCGCAGCGGTAATTATAGTTGCTAGAGGAGGAAACAATACAGCAACAGTTTTAGTTGCTACACATCCACCAACAGGGTTAGTTACCGAAATAGTATAAATTACATTTCCTGCCAATGGAGGCGCAGAGAAAGTTGGTGCTACTCTAACAGAATCGTTGTCAAAATTAGCTGTAATGGTGCCGTTTGGTGATACCGAAACGGTATAACTTGCAGGGTTAGTAGCACCACAGTTTCCAAATTTTACGTTTGGTCTATTGCTTGAAGTTGTGGCGGCACTTATTGTCATGCAGGCTACAAATGCATCATTTATATAATATCTTACCGAAGGAAAGGAAGTAACTGTATATGGCGAAGAAGAATTGTTTGACCATCCATTAGGGTGAGCTGGCGTTATTGGTGTAATACTATTGCAAACATCAATTAATATATTTGACACACCATCCCATTCGTAAGCGTTTGGAAAATTATAAGTATTCCAGCCTGAGGTAATATTTGCTGTGGGCGCATAATAAACTTGAATTAATCCAGTATTATCAAATGTTGTAGATGTTAAATCTACGGCATTTGTGCACTTCATTTTTATTGTAAAATCGGGGTAAGCAGTTATACCGTTAATCGCTGCAACATTAAATGCTATACTTGAAATTTTTCCTGCTTGAACTCCTGCCGCTAATAACTCCGATGCCTTGTATAAAACTTGATGCCTTGTGTTTCTAAAAAAATTACCATAAATCGCCGGGTAACCTGTGGTTGAATTAACTAATGTTCCTGTGCCTATTTGGACACTATTTGGAGCGGAGCAAGAGCCAGAAGATGACAACCCACAAGCCGAAGGCGCAACTTCACCAAAATCTAAATTTAAAGTAACCGCATCTGGAAAACACAAGACGGTATTAGTAGGCGTAATTGTAAAATTTGTTTGAATAACACCTACCGTGACTGTATTATTATAAACACAAACGCCATCTGTAATAATAGCGGTATAAGTTCCAGGAGCAAGTGGCGAAAGTGCAATGGTGGTAGCACTAGTACTTGTATTAGTAATCGTATTTGCTGCTGTTGGGCCAGTAATATTATAACTATATGGCGCAGAAAAAGGTGTAGTTAAATTTAATAAAGTAGAACCGTTTACATCATTAGGACAAACATTTGTGGTATTAGAAAAATAGGCACTACCACCTGCAACTAATCCTAATGTGTATTTTATAGAATCTCTACAACCTTGAGGATTTTCATATACAACCGTGTAAATATCGCCACCAACTGCAGGTGTAATGTATAATGTATCGTTTGTGCCAGCGGGAGCAGGAATAAGTGTTGTTCCTTGATACCAAGTATAATTAGATCCGCCCGCTAGAGGAATAAAAGTCGAGTTTCCACAAAACGGCTTATTTTGAGTTAAAAAGAATGGAGGAGAAACACCAACAGATAAGTTCGCTGAAGCTTGCCCACAAGTTGTTGAGGACACCAAAACACTATAAGTACCCGGTGATAGTCCTGTGGCTGTTTGCGATGTACTGACTATATTACCATTAGTTGACCCTGAGGTGCTAGTCCACTGATACGTATATATTCCATTGCTTCCGTTAGCTTGAACGTATGCTGTTCCTGAGTTGCCGTTGGCACATGAACTAGTCGAATTTAAATTAATAATATTTACAATTGTATTTGGCGGAATGGTTACCGTTTGTGATAGTACGCAACCTCCTGGCGATACCATATTAACAGTATAAGTTGAACCAGCAACTGGCGTAGCAACCTGTAATGTATCATTAACAGCACCTGAAATTAAACCCCCTGGTCCAGTCCATTGATATGTATTAAAACCTGTTGGCGCTACTAAAGTTGCATATGAGGTTCCAGAACACCAATTTGCATAAGGGGTTCCTAATCCGCCACATTCAGCGTCAACATAGGCATAACCCCAATGTCCACTTAATGAACATCCTCCAACCTCAAAATTGATAGAAACATTTGTACCTAAAGGTAAAGTTGACAAGTCTACAGAATAATATTGCCATTTTCTATAAAAAGTTGGATCAAAAGTGCTGCCTATAGAAGATTGAAATAATGAATCCGATGCAAGCGTTGATTTGGGATTAAAAGTATACGAAGTACAACCTGGCAAAATTGCTCCAGTTGTCTCATTTCTAATTTCAACTTTAAAGTAAGGAGATTCGCCCGCTGTATGGCCTGATGGGTTTTGTAGAACAACAGCGTAGCTGAATGATAATCGTTGATTAATTGAAGATGATGTTGTTATATACTTTAATCTACAAGCTCTTGCGTTTGCAACAGAACCGTTCATCCTAACAGAAACAGGATCAAAGCTAAAAGGGCTAACAAATGGAATTTGAGAAATATTTTGCGAACCAACCGTTTTACATGCTAAAGAATCGTATCCATTAATAGTAACATAGTTTGGATCAACGGGTGGCAAAGTCATGATTGTATGATAATTTGTTGTATTAAGCACAGAAACATTGTTTCCGGCTCCGCTTAAAATTGCCGTACCGGCAACACCATAATTAGGCACACTACCACCTGTTGAAGTTGTTCCTGAGCCACCAGTCCATCCATTAAAGTTATATTGTTCAAAACCCATATTTGGGCAACCTAAACTCATTGGTTTATTTGGCTCTAAATAAATAACCGTTTCACTTTCGCCAGGAGTTCCCGCCGCCTCATAAGGAGTATGAATATGGCCTTGTTTTTCCAATGCTTTTTTAGAGGAAAAATCGTTTTTTAAAAACTGAACATAACCATTAATTTCACTTGGTTTTATTCCTTTAGCTTTTGCCAGATTAACCGCCGCTTTCTCATCGAAAACATTAGGATCATGTTTTTTTATTTCTTTAGTTTGAGCTAGCAATAATTGCGAGCAACTAATTACTAGAAAAGATAAAGAAAGGACTAGTTTTTTTTTCATGTTATTTATAAATAATTCGGTTTAAAAACTTAAGACAATAATTAATTAAGTTGAAAGTTAATAAAATTTAATAATTAAATTAATTTCAAAGATATAAATATATATTTAGTTTAACAATAGATTGACATTCAATAGCAATAATTTATTTATATAGTGGTTTTTGCTAATATTATTACTATTGTCTAAAATTTTTCAATCTAAGGTTTTAAATTAACTTTGCATCGCGTTATTATGTCAGCAAACAAATCATCTAAATATATTCGTCTTACTTGGCTAATTGTTTGGCTTCCTTTTTTAGTGCTTTTTTTTATCATTAGTATTATTTCTCTTGAATTCTTTATTGATTTGCCAAGCGTAAAAGAACTTCAAAATCCAAAAAGTAATTTAGCCACAGTTATATACAGTAGTGATTTAAAAACATTAGGTAAATATTACGCCGAAAACCGAGTAAGTGTTAAGTACTACGAGTTGGATCAAAATTTAATTAATGCACTAATTGCCACAGAAGACGCTCGTTTTACTGAACATAGCGGCGTAGATTTAAGAGCTTTAGGGCGTGCTTTTTTTGGCGCATTAACCAGAAAATCTAGTAGTGGAGGAGGAAGCACACTTTCTCAACAATTAGCAAAAATGATGTTCCCTCGCCAAAAGTTGAGCAAGCCAAAAATGATATTACAAAAATTCAAAGAATGGGTCATCGCAGCTCGTTTAGAGAAAAATTACACAAAAGAAGAAATTTTAGCGTTATACCTTAATAAATTTGATTTCTTAAATCAAGCTGTTGGAGTTAAATCTGCCGCTCAAATTTATTTTAATAGAAATCAAGACAGTCTTGAAATTCAGCAAGCGGCCATGTTGATAGGTATGGCAAAAAACCCCTCGTTATTTAATCCAGTTAAAAAAGCAGATACAACACTTCATAGACGAAATGTTGTTATGATGCAAATGGTAACCAATGGCTTTTTAGCAAAGGAAAAATATGATAGTTTAAAAAAGCTGCCTTTAGGAATAATTTTTCATCCAGAAGATCATAACGATGGATTAGCCCCTTATTTCAGAGAATATTTGAGAGAATATTCTTTAAAAACATGGTGTGCAAATCATATTAATCCTGAAACAAATAAGCCATATAATATTTATAGAGATGGTTTGCGAATTTATACAACTATAGATTCTAGAATGCAAAAATATGCCGAAGAAGCGGTGTTTGAGCACATGTCAGATTTACAAAAAATGTTTTCTAAAGAGTGTAAAACTAAAAAAAACGCACCCTTTGCTTGGAATGTAACTAAGGAGCAAATAGAAAACATTATGATGAGTTCCATGAAACGAAGTGATCGTTATCGTTCATTAAAAAATGCTGGATTATCAAAGGAGCAAATTGTAATTATATTTAAAAAACCCGTAAGCATGAGTGTTTACAGTTTACGAGGAGATATTGACACAACGATGTCTCCTTGGGACAGCATCCGTTATTATAAAAGTTTTTTACATACCGGCTTCGTTGCAATTGAACCAACAACAGGTTTTGTGAAAGCTTGGGTTGGAGGAGTAAACCACAAGCATTTTAAATTTGATCATGTTAAAGTTGGAAGGCGTCAAGTTGGCTCAACATTTAAGCCGTTTGTATACGCTTTAGCTATTCAGGAAGGCTACTCTCCATGCCACCAAGTGCCAAACGTAAGAACGTGTATTGAAATTCCTGGACAACCAGCTTGGTGTCCGGATAATTCAGATGGAAATAAAGGCACTGGTAAAATGGTTACATTACGTTATGCTTTAGCTGGCTCTATTAATTACGTTACCGCTTGGGTGATGAAACAATTTGGGCCAGATGCGGTTATAAATTTAGTCCGTCGCCTAGGAATTACAGCTCCAATTGATGCCGTGCCATCTATTGCATTAGGAACTCCTGACATTTCAGTTTTCGAAATGGTTGCCGCTAATGCTACTTTTGCAAATAAAGGCACATATATTAAGCCCGCATTTATAACCAGAATTGAAGATAAAAACGGTAAAGTTTTAGAAGAGTTTTTTTCGTCTACTGATGAAGTGTTTAGTGAAGAAAAAGCATATGCAATGATACAATTAATGCGAGGAGTTGTAGATAGGGGTACCGGGACTCGTCTGCGTTCAAGGTTTAATTTACGAAATGAAATTGCCGGCAAGACCGGCACAACCCAAAACAATGCAGACGGCTGGTTTATGGGCTTAACGCCTAATTTAGTGGCTGGCTGTTGGGTTGGCGGAGAAGAGCGAAGCGTACATTTTAACTCAACTAACGAAGGGCAGGGCGCAAGTATGGCGCTTCCTATTTGGGGCAAGTTTTTTCAAAAAGTATATGCAGATGCTTCCTTGAAAATTAATAAAAACGGATTTGTAAAACCCGATAATATGGGTGATATTGAATTAGATTGCAGTGTGTATGACGCACAAACAGAAAAAGAAATTCCGATAGAAGAGTTGGAGTTTGAAGAAAATTAAATAAAACAAAAAATGATCAATAGAGTAGTAAAAAATGCGGAAGAGGCTGTAAAAGATATTACAGATAATATGACACTTCTTTTAGGGGGTTTTGGTTTGTGTGGAATTCCAGAAAACTGCATTAATGCATTAGTCAAAAAGGGAGTAAAAGAATTAACCTGCGTTAGTAATAATGCAGGGGTTGATGATTTTGGTTTAGGATTATTGCTTCAAACTAAGCAAATAAAAAAAATGATTTCTTCTTATGTTGGAGAAAACGCTGAATTTGAAAGGCAAATGTTAAGTGGAGAACTTGAAGTGGAATTGATACCTCAAGGCACATTAGCTACACGCTGTTTAGCGGCTGGATATGGCATGCCGGTTATCTACACGCCCGCAGGAGTAGGCACAGAGGTTGCTATTGGAAAAGAAGTTCGTACGTTTACATACAACGGCGAGACGAAAGAATATTTAGAAGAAAAAGCTTTTGATGCCCATTTTGCTATTGTAAAAGCATGGAAAGGTGATACAGCAGGAAATTTAATTTATCGATCTACAGCACGTAATTTTAACCCGATGATGGCCATGGCTGGCAAAATTACAATTGCTGAGGTTGAAGAATTAGTTGAGGTTGGTGAGTTAGATCCCGATCAAATTCATACACCGGGAATATACGTAAACAGAATTTTTCAAGGCGAAAAATATGAAAAACGAATTGAACAAATAACGATACGAAAAAAAGGATAATTTTTTTAGTTATTCATATATCAAAAAACAAAAACAATTATTCAATAGAAATTCTAATCTAGTTAAAAAACAAAAACAATATGAAAAAAAATTATTTCAAAATTATTTCACAAACTATAGTAGTAACAACAGGGCTTGTATTTACTTTTTGTGCCCCTCCAGTAGAGGTTGAGAAATGTAGTTTATTAGAAAAAGTTGTTTTAAGCGCTGAAGACACAACGGCACACTCTTCAAAAAGATTTGGTGATGCACATAGCGGAAAATCATTTTGGAGGGTTGATAGTAATGGTGTATATGGACTTGTTTATATTTATCAGATAAATGATACTTTGATACAAGAAGACATGAAAGTAAAAATTAATACTTGGGTTAGAGTGGGCGATTTAAATCACGATCAAAAATATGCTATATCTATAGAAGATGGTAAAGGAACATCTTTAAATTGGTCAGAAATTAACTTTAGAAGTCATGTAGGAGAAGTAAATAAATGGATAAATGTTATAGATAGTGTTATAATTCCTGCCAACATTATAAATCTTCCAGGAATGGTTTTAAAGACGTTTTCATTTAATCCAGATTCTAAATCTTTTTTAGATTGTGATGACACCGAGTTGTCGTTCTATAATGTAGAGAAAGTTATGGAAAAACAATAATTATTAAAACACTATAAACTAAGGAATAATGTTAGATAAAAACGGAATCGCTAAAAGAATTGCAAGAGAAGTAAAGGACGGCATGTATGTAAATTTAGGAATAGGTATTCCTACTTTAGTTGCTAACTTTATTCCAGATGGCATAAATGTAGTGTTACAATCAGAAAATGGTATATTGGGAATGGGGCCATTTCCTTTCGAAGGAGATGAAGACGCTGATTTAATTAATGCAGGAAAGCAAACGGTGACCTTATTAAAAGGCTCTTCTATTTTTGATAGTGCAATGAGTTTTGGAATGATTCGGGCTCAAAAAGTAAACCTTACCATTTTAGGGGCCATGGAAGTAAGTGAAACCGGCGATATTGCCAACTGGAAAATACCTGGAAAAATGGTAAAAGGCATGGGTGGTGCAATGGACTTAGTGGCTAGTGCAAAAAACATTATTGTAGCAATGCAACATGTTAATAAAGCGGGCGAATCAAAATTATTGCCAAAGTGTGATTTGCCATTAACAGGAATTAAGTGCGTTAAAAAAATCGTAACAGAATTAGCGGTTTTAGATATAATGCCTAAGGGTGGATTTCGCTTGTTAGAAAGAGCGCCAGGGGTTTCTGTTGAGCAAATTAAAAACGCAACTTTAGGCAGATTGATAATTGAAGGAGAGATACCTGAAATGATATTGTAGTATGTGGTTAAAAATTAAATCTCTACTATGGAAATGGAAATACGTTTTTATTTTTTTAGGATTGTTTATCATTGTTTTAACTCAACGGTTTTTAAACGAACGTCAAAATGGTTTAATTAATTCCGTTTCATCAGATGGATTAGGCTATTATTGTTATTTGCCCGCTGCAATTATTTACCAAGATTTTACGTATAGTTTTTATGATAAAAAAGAAAATAAAATTAGCCCATTTTATAAACCAAAATTAGACACGTATAAAGACACGGTTTTAAATAAGTATTATTGCGGAACTTCTATTTGCCTATTGCCTTTTTTTGTAGTAGGAGTAGCAATTTCGTCCATTACTGGAACCCAAATAAATGGTTATACAGACACCTTTTTAATGCTAGTAAGTGTAGCGGCAATCTTTTATTATATACTTAGTTTTTTTTTACTTTCAAAGGTTGGTAAATTTTTTTCTGTTTCTGAAAAGATTAGTCTTATAACGAGCCTTATTTTCTTCTTTGGAACAAATTTATTTCATTATGTTATTCAAGAACCATCCATGTCTCACGTCTATTCTTTTTTTGCGGTGAGTTTGTTTTTGTATTGTTTTATGAAATTAATTCAAATCACCAACAATAAAAACATACTTATGGTTGGATTTGCAATAAGTCTTATTGCATTGATTAGGCCGGTGAATATATTAGTTGTTTTATTTACACCGTTTTTCTTTGATAATTTAAGAGAGTACTACTTGTTTCTTAAAACTTTAATAATTAAAAACTATAAAGGGCTGATACTTTTGCTATTGGTTATTAGTTTTGCTGTTTTATTACAATTTACGTTTTATTATTTACAAACGGGCGATTTTTATATTGTATCCTATCCAGGCGAAACGTTTAATTTTGGAAGCCCTGAACTATTTAATGTATTGTTTAGTTATAGAAAAGGTCTATTTATTTATGTACCTCTATTATTAGCAGTAGTATTGTTTAGTGTTGTTTCAAAAAATTATTGGTATAAAAAAGTAGTTTTTTTAATTACCTTTTTTGTTTTTTTATATGTTACAGCATCTTGGTGGAGTTGGTGGTATGGCGAAGGATATAGCATTCGCCCAATAGTTGACTTCCTGCCTTTTTTCATCATAATCTCCATGTTTTTAGTTAGTAAATTAAGTTTAGTAAAGCGTAAAATTGTTTTATTGATATGCACTCCATTTCTTATTACAAGTCAGATTATGGCTTTTCAATACTCTAATTTAATAATGGATAAAGGAGAAATGAACAAGGAAAAGTTTTGGGATATTTTTTTAGAAACTGATTTAGCTACCATAAATGAAAAAAAAATACACCAAATAAAAAAGAACAACACTTTATTTAAAACAGAGGTATTAAACTTTGAAAATGATTTTAATGATAATAGAATTACTAATGTTGGTTATAAAAGTAAAAGGTCTTGCAAAGTGAATAAAGATGCGCCTTATTCAATGGGATTTGGATTTCCTATAAACAACTTAAATATTAACGAATCTTTTTATTTAATCGTAGAATGCAGAGCTAAATCATCTAAAGGCGGCAAAAATTTTGGGTTAGATGTATCAATAGAAGACCAAGGGAGTTGCGTTAAATGGCATGCGGTTTATTTTCCTCAGTTTAAAAAGGATGAAGATGGATGGGTAAAAATGATTACTGTTGTTGAAATTGAATCGTGGTTTATAAATGACAAAAATTATTTTAAGGTTTTTGCAACAGCCCATGAAGGAGAAAATTTAATAGATGATTTAAAATATAGTGTTTATAAAAAAAATCTTTTACCAAAGCACTAATATTTTAAAGTGGGTAAGATTTTTTAAATATGAATAATAATATGTAGGTTTGCACATGATTCTTTCTATTGTTATACCTGCCTATAATGAGGGTAGAACTATACATTTAATTCTTAATAAAGTTAAAGCGGTTAACTTACCTATCGGTGTTCAAAAGGAAATTATAATTGTAAATGATTTTTCAAAAGATAACACAGAAGAGGCCATCTTGAATTATAAATCATTAAATGAAGAATTAAATATTCAATACTTTACGCACGAATTTAATAAAGGAAAGGGTGCCGCGTTGCACACAGGCATTAAAGAAGCTAAAGGAGATTATATTATTATACAGGATGCCGATTTAGAATATGATCCAGAAGAATATAATATTTTATTAAAACCTATTCTGTTAGGTGTAGCTGATGTTGTTTATGGGAGCCGGTTTGTTGGAGGAAAACCCCATAGGATATTGTTTTTTTGGCATTCTATTGGAAATAAGGTACTAACTACTTTATCAAATATGTTTACTAATCTTAATTTAACGGATATGGAAACCTGCTATAAATTATTTAAATCAGAAATAATAAAAGGAATTCCATTAAAAGAAAATCGGTTTGGTTTTGAGCCTGAAGTAACCGCTAAAATAGCTCGCATTAAAGATATTCGTATTTATGAGGTAGGTATTTCATACTATGGAAGAACGTACGAAGAAGGAAAAAAAATAGGGTGGAAAGATGGGTTTAGAGCAATCTACTGCATTCTTAAATATGGTTTATTTAAAGCCAGATAGTTGGTAATCAATAAATAGTATGAAAATATATACAAATAAACGGCTATATGTACTTAATTTTAAATTAATTGGACTAAACTTTATAAAATGAAAAAACATTATTTCATAGCAGCGATTATAGTGTTGTTGCTTATGTTTCCAAATTTAATGGATCCTCAATGCGCAATGTGCAAAGCCTCTGTTGAAAGTAGTCAAGGACAAAAAAACTCTGTAGCTGGAGGAATTAACCATGGAATTTTATATTTAATGGCGATTCCATATTTACTAATTGCTTTCATTTTCAGAAAACAAATTGTTGCTCTTTGGAAAAGTTTTAGAGGGAAAAAAATTGCCGAAGACGAGTTGTAAAACTTACTTCACTCTTTTAAGATAGTATATTCAAAACAATTCAAGTCATAAACTAAATGAGTTGAAAGTTCCGAAATAAACTCCTTGCCAAATTTTGAGTAATACATGCTAAAATTATCATAGCGTTCTTGAGGTGTATTATGAGGAAATAATTTTTCTTTAACCGCCCAAATTTGATTGATATCCGTTTCTGATTTTTGCTTGAGCGCCCTGTTTATTTTTTGTTCTAGCGCTGCAATTCCATTAATTGCCTTTTGTTTTTCGGCTTCAGCGGAGCCAATCAGCGATTTATCAATTGCGGTTACTGTATTTAATACCGAAGTATAAATGGCTGATAATTCGGTTTTAGCGTTTTCTAAATTAATATTATGATGTTGAGTTTTAATTAACTGTTTTACTAATTCTTCACCATCTTTAAAAATAGCTTCACTGGTTAAGTTTAGCTTTTGAATTTTGTTTTGAGTGCCTTTATCTAAGAATACTAAAAAGTGACGGGGCATTAAAATTGGAAAATGAATTTTAAAGGCATCAAACATGGTTTTATATTCTAGCCAATAAGCTATTTCTCCGGGCCCACCAACATAGGCAATATTAGGTAATATTTTTTGCTGGTATAATGGTCGTAAAACAACATTCGGACTTAATTTTTCGGGTGACGTTTCAATAATGTTTTTTAATTCTTGTTCAGTAAAACGAATATCCGTATTTAAAACAACATAATTATTTCCGTATTTTTCAATTCGCTCCCGTAATCCTTTTTCTTTGTAAAAAATGTTTATTTCACGAGGATTTACTTGTGCAGAATAATTTTGTTGCAATTCAACAATACTATTATTTACTAGTTGAAACGAAGTGCCTTCAAAAATATCTTTTTTAAATTCCTCTTTAAATAATTGTTTTAAATTTGCATCATTGCCATCTAATACAATTAAGCCTTGTTCACCAAATAATTCATTTGCTAGGTAACGCGTTGCATCTGCTAAATTTGAATGCTTCAGATAGGCGTTTTCAAATAGCTGAATCAGTGAATTGGAGTTTTCATTATCTCCTAAAATAGTTTTTAACTCACTAATTACACTTTGTAACTCCTCCGTGTTAAATTCTCCAACAGCGCCTTTTTGTGCGCTATTCCAAATTACTTTTTTTCCGAAAATGTTTGCGTGATTAATTTCTTCAAAATCATGATCTTCGGTTGCCATCCAATAAACGGGCACAAAATTTTTGTTTGGAAAATTTTCTTTTAACGTTTTACAAAGCGAGAGGGCGCTAATAATTTTATAAATAAAATATAGAGGGCCTGTAAACAAACATAATTGATGCCCGGTTGTAACCGAGTAAGTTTGCGGATGTTCTAATAAATCAATATTTTTTTTTGATAACAAATTTGTGTTTGAAACAAAATTGGCTTGTTTGCGAAGTGCTTTTACCAAAACAGTTCTGTTTAAGTAATTAAATTCATTTTTTTCTAAATAAACTGAGAAATCATTTTTGCTAAAATGATAATTATAAAAAGGCTGTACTTGTTCCGCTTTAGAAATGTAATCGTTAAACAGATTTGAGAAAAGTTCAGTTACTTTTATACTGATGGTTTCTTTAGTAAAAGGCATAAGTAAAGGTATGTTTTTTTGGTTATGACAAACCACTAATTATTCCGTTATCATCAATATCCATGCCTTCAGACGCTGGAATAGCTGGTAATCCAGGCATACGCATCATGTTACCTATAATAGGAATTAAAAACCCAGCTCCTACAGCAATTTCAAACTCGCGAACCGTTATATTAAAGTTTGTTGGTCTGCCAATTAATGTTTCGTTATCCGAAAAAGATTTTTGTGTTTTAGCCATACATATTGGCAGTTTAGATAATTCTAATTTTTCAATTCGTTTTAAATCCTGTTCTGCTTTCGCACTATATTCCACATTATTTGCACCGTAAATTTGTTGCGCAATGGTTTCTATTTTTTGTTTTACAGAGTCGCTCCAGTTGTATAAAGGTTTAAATTCTTGTTTTTCGTTTTTTGCAATCTCTTCTACAACTGCTTTAGCTAATTCTTGCGTACCATTTCCTCCAAGCAACCAACCTTTACTTAATACAGCTTTTACATTTAATAGACCGCATAGTTTTACTAATTCATTTATTTCTTCTTCTGTATCAGTTACAAAATGGTTAATGGCAACAACGGGATTAATACCAAACTTCTTTATATTTTCAATGTGCTTTTCTAAATTACAAAAACCTTTTTTTACTTTTTCGACCGAAGGCGCGTTTAGCTCTTTTGTTGACGCTCCGCCATGATGACGAAGCGCACGAATAGTTGCTACAATAACCACAAGGTTTGGTTTTAAATTTCCATAACCACATTTTATGTCCATGAATTTTTCAGCTCCTAAATCAGCACCAAATCCAGCTTCTGTTACTACATAATCACCTAAAGATAAACCCATTTTTGTAGCTAAAATAGAGTTGGTTCCTTGTGCAATATTTGCAAATGGCCCACCGTGAATGATAGCAGGATTGCCTTCTAATGTTTGAACTAAGTTTGGTTGTATCGCATCTTTTAATAAGATGGTCATGGCGTTTTGAGCTTTTAAATCTTTGGCGTAAACGGGTTGGTTGCTATAGGTAAATCCAACAAAAATATTCCCTAATTTTTCTTTTAAATCAGAAATGCTATTTGCCAAACAAACGATGGCCATAATTTCTGAAGCCGCAGTTATGTTAAATCCATCTTGCCTCATAACTCCGTTTGCTTTTCCGCCAATACCAATGATGATATTTCTTAAGCTACGATCATTCATATCAATAACACGCTTCCAAACTACAGTGCGTGGATCAATTTTTATTTCGTGTTCATTATTTTGAATGACATTATCAATTATTGCCGCTAGAAAATTATTTGCTTTTTCAATGGCCGAAAAATCGCCAGTAAAATGCAAATTAATATCTTCCATTGGTATTACTTGCGAATATCCGCCGCCAGCTGCTCCACCTTTAATTCCAAAGACAGGCCCTAATGAAGGTTCGCGTAAAACAACAATACTTTTTTTACCAATTTTATTTAAACCTTCGTTTAAACCAATTGATACTGTTGTTTTTCCTTCGCCCGCTGGCGTAGGCGTTAAGGCTGTTACTAAAATTAATTTTGATGATTTTATTTTTTCGTCATCAATTAAGCTGAGTGGTAATTTAGCTTTATACTTCCCATATAATTCTAAATCATCTTCTGTTATGCCAAGTTTTTCAGCAATTTTTTTTATATGATACGGTTTTACCGATTGTGCAATTTCTATATCCGACATAAAATACTTTTTTTATTTTTAACAAAACTACCACCAATTTTTATAAATCAGTAAAAATGTGTGTTCTTAAATAAAATTATAGTCGACATCGTTATATCGGGTTGTTTTTATATTGAATTAATGGCATAGCTAACTTTCCATTATCAACTTTCTATCAACACTAAACTTGTTATTTATCAGCAACTTACAATGTTTATGGACTACATAAAGTTAATTACGATAGATTTTGTTAATAATCCAACACCAATGACCTTTAAAGCATTCGTATTTTTATATATTAAACATAAGTATTTTAATGAGTTTACAAGTTAATGTAAAAGATTTATTATCAAATCTATATCACAATCGTGGTGTAATTGAATTGCTATTTGGTCAAAGAGATCATATCACCGTAAACGAACTATTAGGCCGTGATGATATTACAGATGAACAGTATCGCAAACTAGTTTCTTTAGATATTTTATATGAATATGAAAATGTTGTAAGCTTAAACGATGCTGTTGTTGCGATGTTTGAAGATTTTATGGAAATTGGAGAGGTTACTCCAGGCTTCATTAACGATTATATTAATGAGCTAAAGCGCCATATTAAATTTTATCAGGAAGCGCGTGAAATGCGTTTCTTGCGCAGTATAAAAAAATATTTAAAGCGCATCAACACTACTTTAACTCGCGAAATCATTAAGCTTCAAAAAAATGTAGACGATACGTATAAAAATGAAAGTAACTATCGTATAAAACTGCAAAAGCTTGAAGATTACCGCGAAAAAAGGGATACAATTATTGAATTTATTCGCCAAACAACCTCTATTGTTGATGAAACCAGAGTGTTGTTTAATATTACTAACGACTCTGAGTTATTTGGAATTGTATCTGCGTTAAAATTGGGTTTAATTGAAAATTTAGATTTCTTAATTGAAATTCAGACTGATATTACAGATTTCATAAATAAAATTCAGTATCAACTAGACGTTTATAAAAAAGCCCAAAGATTAAAAGAAGTAAAAGATCATGGCACTCTGCATTTTAAAACAAAT
>JBIKOX010000195.1:0-5324 GCA_044357775.1 Bacteroidia bacterium
CGAAAAACCTGGCACTAAAACTTATGGTATATTAAGTGTATTACTACAAGCATTTTATAAAATAGAGTATTTGTTTACTGTAAGTGAGCATGTATTTAATCCGCCTCCAAAAGTAAAATCGGCAGTCATAAGATTAACACGCAACACAACTGATAAACTCAATTGTAATGAAGATTTATTTTTTAAAGTGGTTAAAGCCTCATTTAATCAACGTCGAAAAACGGTGCGTAATTCGGTAAAGGTATTAAGTGGAAATAGTGTAGTTGAATCTGTTTATTTAGACAAGAGAGCAGAGCAACTTTCTGTAGCTGAATTTGTAGAACTGACTAACTCCATTGAAATTGCTTTAAATAAATAATAGTTTGCCTACAAAAATTGATTGTTTACCTAAGTTATTATTATAAGCATAAATGCTTGTGTAATTTGGTTCTATGTTACAAAAAAAACAAAATATCTTTATTCATATATTAGGCTGCTTTATCTTTTTAAGCTTACCTATTTTATTTTCTCCAGAATTAAACCATCATTATACTATAATCAATTTATTGACGAGTCAATCGATACATAGGCCAATGATATCAACTACCTTGTTGCTCGCTTTTTTTTATGCTAATTACTATTACTTTATCCCAAAATTTTATGTCACAGAAAAATACACTTTTTTCACTATTTTGATTATTATTTCTTTTATTGTTTTTTTGCTTTTACCAGACATTTTTATAGAAGAAAAAAGGATTGATACTTTATTTCAAAATAACCTTCCTCACAGACCTCCCGGCAAAATGCCTTATAGCTTATTAGTTAACTATAATCTATTCAGATTTATTGGAGTTTTTGCATTCTCACTTCTTTTAAAAGTAAGAGAACGTTTAAAAAAAACTGAAATAGAAAAAACAAATGCCGAGCTATCCTACCTAAAAGCTCAAATCAATCCCCATTTTTTATTTAACACATTAAATAGCATCTACTCTCTTGCTATTTTAAAAAGCGATAAAACTGCCGATGCTGTGGTAAAATTATCAGAAATGATGCGTTATGTATTAAACGATAGTAATTCTAATTTTATATCATTGAAAAATGAATTGAATTATATTACAAATTATATTGACTTGCAACGTATGCGTTTAACCCCAAATGTAAAATTAAATTACGCACATGAAGGAATAGTTCTTGATAAAAAAATTGCGCCATTAATTTTAATACCATTTATTGAAAATGCATTTAAGCATGGAGTTAATTCTGAAGAAAACTCTGAGATTGATATTGCAATAATAGTTTCGGAAACTACTATAAAATTAAGCGTTAAAAATAATTGTGTGTCAACTAACAACCAAACATTAAATAAAAGTGGTTTAGGAATCGAAAACACAAAGCAACGTTTGAATCTGTTGTATCCTAAAAATCATTTGTTAAACATTGCCGAGGTTGATAGTTCTTTTGTTGTATCTTTAATTATAAATTTACATGATTAAAGCATTAGCCATAGATGATGAGCCTTTAGCACTCAATGTCATTGAAGCTTTTTGTGCTCAATTAGATTATATAGATCTGCAAAAAACCTTTACAAAACCAAACGAGGCATTAAAACACATTAATAAGTATCCAGTTGATTTATTGTTTTTAGATATTCACATGCCATCATTATCAGGAATTGATTTATATAAACACATACACCAAAACACCTTAGTTATTTTTTGTACAGCGCATGCACAATACGCTGTTGAAGGGTTTAACTTAAATGCTTTAGATTATTTATTAAAGCCTTTTACATTTGAAAGATTTAAGCAAGCAGCTGAAAAAGCGAGAGATTATTTTTCGCAATCTAATAATCAAAAAAATGTTGAACATATATTTGTAAGAGCAGATTATAGTTTACAAAAAATAACTTTAAATGATATTATTTGTATAGAAGCTTTAGATGATTATTTAAAAATATATTTACATAACCAAAAAACTGTAGTTGCTAGAATAACGATGAAAGCTATGGTAGAAAAGCTACCTGTAGATAGCTTCATAAGAGTGCATCGTTCGTTTATTGTTCCAATAAAAAAAGTGGAAAGTTTGCGTCATAAACTATTGCAAATAGGCGATAAAAAAATTCCTATTGGAAATAGTTATGAAGCTGAGATGCTAAAGCATTTTAATTTTTAATCTCTAAAGGCTAGTCTATTGCTTCATTGGTAATATGATATTACATCAAACTGCAAAAATAAATACCTTGACATTAAGCCAAGGTATTTATTTAATTAAGGTGTTAAACAAATCTTTAAAAGTTGTTGTGACCCACTAACAGGTTTTTTAAATCGTACCTATAAATTGGCTCAATATCTCCTTTATCATCATAAACTGCTTTCATTCGAACTAACTTATTTAAGATGATCGATAAGCAATGGGATGTGTTTTCTTTTTATCCGGTCCTAAAAACAACCGCGCATAGATTCGTAAAACAGAAATTTCTAATACTAAAAAATTTAAGGCGGTAAATGCAATTAAAACGTATTCATTTTTATCAATATGACTAAACATTAAGTCAATACCAATAAATGATGGCGTGAAAGGCAAGCCAACAAAACCTAAGCATGCTATTAAAAATAAGTTTGCTAATCTTGGATGATCATATAAATGACCATAAAATGAATTCAAATCAATTGTTTTTTCATATGCTTTCAATCTAACTAAACATACAAATCCAACAATAGCTGCAACCAATAAACTAATAAGATAAATAGTAATTTCTAAGTACTCATATTGATCATTCATTAATGCGATTGATAAAACATTAAAAAGTTGACTCATAATAATTAAAAACCAAGCTTTCAATCCACTCTCTCTTACTACAAAAGATTTTAAAACTAACAGTAATCCAATAAATGCAAAAAACAAATGTAAGTCTTCATCAACCTCATGTGAAATATTTTTACTGAGAATAAAAAACAACAACCCACTAATAAATAGTATAGAAAGCATTACAATTGAGACGTTATGAGAAATGAATTTCATTTTTTTTCCAATCCATTTAAAAGGACTCCATAAATAATTATACATGAAAGTATCCATATTCCATTCTTTCACACTTAATACATAAATACCGTAATTTATTTTTGTAAGTAACCTACTTTTTGAAGTATCTGTTTTTGGAGAATAACTAAAAAATTGATCATGTATTAAATATCCTAATACCGAAGGTGAAACCAAAAGTTGGTATGTTCGTAAAAGAGCATTACCAGACAAGTGCACTAAAACAAGAATATGCCAGCCCAATGCTACTTCAATAAACATTATGGCAATTTGCGTAATAGACGAATAAGCTATTTGTGTTTTTACCGTTGATTGCACCCGTGCAATTGAGTTTGCAACAATAGCCGTTACGACACCAATTACAATTATTATTATTTTTATACTAAATATGGTTTGCCAATACGTGTAGGTTCTTAGTAACAAAAACACTCCTAAATGAACTGATAATGAACCATAAAAAATTGCTGTTGATGACGTTGGTCCTTCCATTGCTCTTGGCAACCATGATGAAAAAGGAAATTGAGCTGATTTAATAGATGCTGCAATTACAATCATCAAAATAATAAATACCGAGTAATACGAATGTTCGTTAATGTGTGCTGACACTAATTGTAAATCGTTTAACTGAAAAAATGTAATATTTTGATGCCATAAATGATGGCTCATCCAAAGTGCGAGTATTAAACAAATATCTCCTAATCTATATAATGAAATTGTTTTTAATCCATTTTTTACTGGTAAGTATCTATCACGATAAAATGCAATAAGCAAAAAAGACGTAATTCCTAAAAATTCCCAGCCAATAAAAAGTGTTTCAAAATTTCCAGAAAAAACAACAACATTGTATCCAAAATAAAAAAGAAGTACTGTATTGAAAAAACGCTTAAATCCGCTATCTCTGTGTAAATAATATTTACTAAAAATAACAACAAGCAAAGTTATAAAGGCACCTAAAAGTGAAAATGTGGCTGTTATCTTGTCGAAGTAAAAATCTAAAAATATTTCAATACTTTCTTCTTTATAAAAAGTAATGTGTTTATAATCCAAAACATCAGCACCATTTATAAACCAAAGTGCTGTGAAAATTAATAGTGATACTAATTGTATACCAATAATTCCAATGGTAATTATTGCAATATTTTTTTCTTGTTTATTAGAAAAAAATAAGCTCAGAATAAATCCAAGTAACGGTATAAAAACAAATACTTGTATAGCTTGTTCCATTTAGTTATTATAAATATAAACAGGCAAGTTTTCTTGTGTTGCATGTACAATGTGATTCGTTTCCATTTCCTTGGCTTCTTCCAAAAGCGCATGAATATCTTTAAATGAATGAATATCTTTTGCTAATGGTTCATACGGTAAAAACTCGCCTTCCTTAAAATAAAATAGTTCATGAGTTTCGGGATTGATTACAGATAGATGAACCCATTCGTTTATAAACCATTCATACATTGACGAATCATTTTTTATTATTTTTAAAACAACCTCTGGACGATGTTCTACAATAATTAAAAGTCTTACTGGATCATGTACTTCAATCATTTGCCATGGTAAACCCGAACGCAAATCGCCATCGCTGCTATTAGTAACACCTATTAAGCTTGTAACATTGTGTGGTAATTTTGTGCCTGCACCTAATTTATAATTATCTACTCTTGAGAAGTAGTATTCTAAATTTATACCACCACAAACAGGACCAAGTGGGCGCATAATACCAGCTAAAAAATTTCCTTCTGGGTCTGTTTTATAATCATAGGAATTTAAAAACGCTCTTCGATCTAAAAATAACCCCTTCGTTAAATTTCTTTTACCAACAACGCATAATGTATTTGTGCCATGCCCAAGTTCGGGACGAGGCTCAAACAAGGATACCGAGCGCTGCTTAATTGCTAAACGAACATTTTTAATGTTTTGTTTTGTATTTATCGATGCAAAACGCCTTGATCTTTCTTTAGCGTTTAAGTCTAGTGCATTTTCAAAAACTTCAGCATGTTTTAGATGTAATAGTTTATTTTTCTCATTTAAAATACTTAAATCATAATATTGTATTTCATCAGCAGCGGTATCATGTAATGCGCCAATAAATTGAGTCTCTTCAGGAATATCGATTCCTTGAGATTTCAAAAGACTTCTTACATCTTTATGATTTGCCATTGTTGCAAATACTCTTGCATTAACAGAACCTGGTCTTCCGCTACAAGCGCCACAATCGTGAGCTCCATGATGCGGGTTGTTTGCGCTACTACTTCCGTGAGCCACAACATAAACAATAGAGGCAAAGTTTTTTGTTAAAGCAATTCCGT
>JBIKOX010000197.1:0-5295 GCA_044357775.1 Bacteroidia bacterium
AATTACAGTAGAGATGTTTCAATTGAAGATATTATTTCACCAAACATAGATCCAAACTATGCTCGGTCAAATAATGCATGCAATAATCCAGTGATCAAAATAAAAAATACAGGTGCAAATCCAGTAACCGAAGTGGTTTTTAATTACGGAATAGCCGGAGGAGCTTCAAGTTCGTATACTTGGACAGGGACGTTAAATTTTTTAGAAGAAGCAATTGTTCAATTAGGACCAACTTTGCAATTGTATAACGGAAATACAACTAATAAATTTAATGTGGCTGTTGATAAAGTAAACGGTATAAGTGGTGATGATAATAGTTTTAATAATACCTATGTGTCAACTTACAACACTGTAAAAGTTTATCCAAGTACATTTGTTGTTCAGTTTTCTACAAATGCGGCAACAAGTCCTATTAATCCTGGATTTAATGAAGCGCATTGGGCAATTAAAGATATTAATGGCAACATAGTTGCTAGCCGAATAAATAATTTAAATAGCACTGTTTTTAGAGATACGGTTTATTTACCTGATGGTTGCTACACCTTTACGATGGATGATGATGGTTGCGATGGAATTTCATGGTGGGCTTATCAGTATTATACGCCAAATCCTGGGACAGGAATATTAAGATTTAATAAATTAAGTCCAGCAATACCGCTAAAAAATTTTAATGGAGATTTTGGCTGCCAAATAAATGAACGATTTATAACTACAAGCACTGTTACAGCAATAAATACTCAAGAATCCACAACACTTTTTGATTTATTTCCAAATCCCACAACAACATCTTTCATCAATGTAATTTCTAGTAGTAAGGAACCACTCAATTATTCTATTGCAGATATTACTGGTAAGGTGGTTAAATTTGGACGTATTGATATAAATAGTTCCGAATTATATCCTATTGAAATAGATGGCTTGATAAGTGGAATGTATTTTATGACTTGTAAGTTTGAGAAATCAGAAACCTTAATTAGAAAATTTGTAATTGAGAAATAAACTATTTAGGGTTCACTCAAATTATTGAAATCCTCATCGATTCTTGTAATTGAAGATATTTTATTTTTATATGCAAGGGTTTTGTGGGAAAAATATAGAAATGCTTACATCATTTATTAGCAAATTTATCGCACGTTGGTAATAGTGCGGTTGCTTTTGGCGAAAGAGTGCGAACTGCGATTTTTTAGGTGGCTCTGCGAAGGCTTTTGAGGGATAAAAAATAGGAGTTGGTCTTTCGTCTTGGGTTTTTGTTTCTTTTTTGCCAAGCAAAAAGAAAATAAAAAGGAAAATTGAGTTTTTGAGTGAGCCCTGTTTAGGCCATACTAATTAAAAAAAATAGGTTTAATTGCGAATAACTATTGTTTGTATCACAAAATGTCTTATATTTGTCACCCTATTTAAAGATAACATTAAACGACGAATATCATGTATTTAACATCAGAAGTAAAAAAAGACATTTTTAAAAAACACGGTGGTAGCGATAAAAACACTGGTTCTGCTGAATCTCAAGTGGCATTATTTACGCATCGTATTGACCATTTAACAGGTCATTTAAAAAATAATAAAAAAGATTTTGGAACACAGCGCGCACTATTAAATTTAGTAGGTAAGCGTCGTGCCTTATTAGATTACTTAAAAAACACGGACATTATGCGTTACCGTGCGGTTATTAAAGTATTAGATATCCGTAAATAATAATGGGTTATTGTTAATATTAAGAGGCATTTCGGGAAACCGAAATGCCTTTCTTATTTAACTCTTCGATGACCTAAAGTTTCAGGAAATTAAGACGAAAAACACAAAATAAATATAAATCCGTACCAAAAACGTTGGTACACAAAACAAAAACAAGATGTCACAAATTGGAATTCAACATTCATTCGACCTAGGAGATGGACGAATAGTAACCCTAGAAACAGGGAAATTAGCTAAACAAGCTGATGGAGCAGTAGTAGTAAAATTAGGTGCAACCATGATTTTAGCTACTGTAGTAAGTAATAAAGATGCAAAAGAAGGCGTAGATTTTTTACCTTTAACCGTAGATTATCAAGAAAAATATGCTGCTACAGGCCGTTTTCCAGGCGGATTCTTCCGTCGTGAAGCAAAATTATCTGATTATGAAGTATTAATTTCTCGTATTGTCGATAGAGCAATGCGTCCTCAATTTCCAGATGATTACCATGCTGATACACAAATCATGTTATCATTAATTTCATCTGATAAAAAAACAATGCCAGATGCATTAGTAGGATTAGCAGCTTGTGCAGCGGTAGCGGTTTCTGATATTCCTTTCAACGGAATTATCTCAGAAGTTCGCGTAGCAAAAATTGATGGTAAATTATGTATCAATCCTGATGCTGATATTTTACCAACGGCAACATTAGAAATGATCGTAGCAGCTACTGAAACTGATATCTCCATGGTAGAAGGTGAAATGAGCGAAGTGAGCGAAGCTGAAATGCTAGAAGCCATTAAATTTGCACACCAAGCTATTAAAGTTCAAATTAACGCCATCAAAGAATTTGCTATAAAAGCAGGTTTAAAACCAAAACGTGAATATTGCCACGAATTAAATGATGCTGATTTAAAAGCAGCAGTTTCTAAAGCAACATTTGATAAAGTGTATGAGTGCGCTAAACAAGGTAATCCAAATAAAAACGAGCGTAAAGCAAACTTTAAAGCTATTTTAACTGAATACAAAGCAACCTTTACAGCAGAAGAATTAAAAGATAGAGAAGCTTTAATCAACAAGTATTATCATGATGTAGAATATGATGCAGTTCGTCAAGCTACATTGGATACGCAAATTCGTTTAGATGGACGTAAAACTGACCAAATTCGTCCAATCTGGAGTGAAGTGGGATATTTACCTGCAGCTCACGGCTCAGCAATTTTTCAGCGTGGAGAAACTCAATCGTTAACAACTGTAACTTTAGGTACTGGAAAAGATGCACAAATGATTGATGGAGCATTTTATCGTGGTGAAACTAAATTTATTTTACATTATAATTTTCCAGGTTTTTCAACTGGCGAAGCGAAACCTAACCGTGGTGTAGGACGCAGAGAAGTTGGACATGGTAATTTAGCAATGCGTGCATTGTCTAAAGTAGTTCCTACTGATACACCTTATACCGTTCGTGTGGTTTCTGATATTTTAGAATCTAACGGTTCTTCATCTATGGCTACAGTTTGCGCTGGTACATTAGCTTTGATGGATGCAGGTGTAAAGATTGCTAAACCAGTTACTGGTATTGCTATGGGTTTAATTACTAATGATAAAGGTCAATACGCTGTATTATCTGATATTTTAGGAGATGAAGATCATTTAGGTGATATGGATTTTAAAATCTGTGGAACTAAAGATGGAATTACTGCTGTACAAATGGATTTAAAAGTGAATGGTTTACCTTATGAAGTAATGGAAAAAGCATTAGCACAAGCGCGTGAAGGCCGTTTACATATCATGGGTGAAATCATGAAAACAATTGATGCACCTCGTGCTGATTATAACGAAAACGTTCCTCGCTTTGAAGTTATTATTATACCTCAAGAATTTATTGGTGCTATCATCGGACCTGGAGGAAAAGTAATTCAAGATATTCAAAAGAAAACTGGCGCTACTATTTCTATTACTGAAGTTGATAATAGCGGAAGAGTTGAAATATTTGCAGAAAAATTAGAAGACTTAAAAGCAGCTGTTGCTCGAATTAAATCCATTGTAGCGATACCTGAAGTTGGAGAGACTTACGAAGCAAAAGTAAAATCAATTATGCCTTATGGTGCCTTTGTTGAATTTATGCCAGGTAAAGAAGGTTTATTGCACATTAGCGAGTACGACTGGAAACGTATTGATTCTTTAGAAGGATTAGTAAAAGAAGGTGATATGGTTAGTGTAAAATACATTGGAACTGATCCTAAAAACGGAAAAGCAAAATTATCACGTAAAGCGTTATTGCCAAAACCAGAAACAGCAGCTTAATAATAAAGTACAAGTTTTTAATTAAATTTTAAAAAAGCCATTCTCTTAATTGAGGATGGTTTTTTTGTTGTATTTTTTTAAATTTTACTAATTTTGTTACTTTGATTAATGTAATTTATTATGAAAATTTTGTTTCGCATTTTTTTAGGAGTTTCAATCATTGCACTTTTAAACTCTTGCATTTATGTCAGCACAAAGGCATACATGCATGCAAATCAAAGCACTAATGATTTGGATGCAATGGCATTTAAAAATAAAATCAATAATCATTATGATAGTCTAAACAAGTTTCAAAAATTAGGTAATGATGTTTTTGATGATGACTATTTAAATCGAAATATTTCTATTTCGTTTAATGAAACCGAAAATAATACTAGTTCCTTTATTGAAATAGGGGAATGTTCAGGAAGAGCTAAAATACAAAATGAAAATTGGTTGTTATACAAAATAAAAAAGAAAGCAATAATGTCTGGCGCCAACCATATTATTTTTACTCAAAAAAAAATATACAATAATAGTGGATCGCTTTGGCACATCATTACGGGCAGAAACAAAGATGCAACTTACCAACCTACTGTATTTATTTATTATAAAGGAAAAGCCGTTTACAGAAAAAGATAATTATTTGAACTTGCGCATAATTAATTAAGTGAGCATTATCCGTGTACTATTTTATTTATTATTACCTTAGCAGTGATGACAGGATTAGTAATAAAATCTACAGGAAGTTGGTACACCGTTCGTATTGATAACGGTGATGTTATTGATTGCAGGCTAAAAGGAAAGATAAGGTTAGATGATCGTAAAACCACTAATCCCATTGCTGTTGGCGATATTGTAGATGTTGATAGAGATAAAGATGGCAGCAATCAAATTACCAACATTCATGCTCGAAAAAATTATATTATTCGCAAGTCCATAAATCTTTCAAAACAATCACATATAATTGCCAGTAATTTAGATCAAGCTATTTTATTGGCTACCATAGTTGCTCCTCGCACTTCTTTAGGTTTTATTGATCGTTTTTTAGTTACAGCCGAAGCTTATCAAATTCCAGCCAAAATAGTATTTAATAAAAAAGATTTGTTAGATGAGGACATGATAGAATTGCAAGATGATATCATCAAATTATATAAGGATATAGGTTATGAATGCTTTTCTATTTCTGCTTTTAATACCAATGATATTGATTTTCTTAAAACACTATTAAAAGATAAAACCACTTTAATTTCTGGACACAGTGGAGTAGGCAAGAGCACACTAGTTAATGCAATTGATAAGGAGTTAGATTTGAAAATAGGCGACATTTCAGCAGC
>JBIKOX010000199.1:0-5286 GCA_044357775.1 Bacteroidia bacterium
GAATAATGACACTGTTGTTGATTTTGTGATTCATTTTGGTGGAAGTGGTGGTACAATTGGAGTTATTTGTTCCCCTCAAAATAACAATGCTTATTCGGGAGATTTTGCTAATGGCACCTATTTGCCCTATGCATTATCAACATCTAACCCTATTTGTGCATCACTAGCAACATGGTATGATTCTAGTAACCCGGGTACAATGGCTATGGGAGCAAGCACAGGTTACTGGCCAGGGGCAACAAATAAATATTTAGCCCTAAAACTTATTGTGGGAACAAATACATACTATGGCTGGGCACGCTTAGATTTATTGTCAATATCTGCATCATTCACAATAAAAGATTACGCCTACGAAAGCACCGCAAATGCTTGTATTCAGGCTGGGCAAAGTAGCGTGGGCATTAACGAAATTAGAACTAATCCTATTTTTTCTATCTTTCCCAATCCCTTCATTTCATCAACAACTGTGCAGACAACTGGCAATTTTAAAAATGCAACCCTAATAATTTACAACTCATACGGACAGAATTTAAAGCAAGTAAAAAGTATTTCGGGGCAGACAATTTCTTTAAATCGTGACAATCTTCCAAGCGGCTTATATTTCATTAGTCTGACTGAAGAAAATAAAATCATCTCAGTAGAAAAATTAATAATTACAGACTGAGATAAAACTTGTGCATCATATTATTGCAAATTTACCATACGTTGGTAATAGTGCGGTGGCTTTTGGCGAAAGAGAGCGAACTGCAATTCTTTCGGCGGCACTGCGAAGACTTTTTGCGGGAGAAAAGAATTGGAGTTGTCCGCCAGCAGGCGGATTGAATTTTTGGTTCTTTTTGTTCAAGAAAAAAGAACAGTAAAATCAAATCTACTTTTGGAGTGAACCCTTATTACAGAGGAATATTTCCATGTTTCTTCTTTGGTAATTTCGCTGCTTTATTCTCTAACATTTTAAAAGCACGAATTAATTTTTCACGTGTATCTTCTGGTTTAATTACTTCGTCCACATAACCTCTTTCGGCTGCACGATAAGGATTTGCAAAATGCTCAATATATTCTTTTTCCTTTTCAGCTAATTTAGCAGCAGGGTCGGTTGCAGCAGCAATTTCATTTTTAAAAATAATTTCAGCAGCGCCTTTAGCACCCATTACAGCAATCTCTGCTGTTGGCCAAGCATAATTCATATCAGCACCAATATGTTTGCTATTCATTACATCATAAGCGCCACCATACGCTTTACGAGTAATTACCGTAATGCGCGGAACAGTTGCTTCGCAAAATGCGTATAATAATTTTGCACCGTTATTAATAATTCCATGCCACTCTTGATCAGTACCTGGTAAAAATCCTGGAACATCTTCAAATACTAATAATGGAATATTAAAGCAATCACAAAAACGCACAAAACGCGCTGCTTTTGTTGAACAGTTATTATCTAAAACTCCTGCTAAAAAAGCGGGTTGATTTGCTACAATACCAATACTTTTTCCTGCTAAGCGTGCAAAACCTACCACAATATTTTCAGCGTAATTTTTATGAACTTCTAAAAATGAACCTTCATCAATAGTGCCTTCAATTACTTCTCTAATATCGTAAGGTTGATTGGCGTTATCAGGTATAATTGAATTTAAAGCGGTGCGTTTTTCATTGCCATTACTTTCGTATGGAACACTTGGAGCATCATCTTCGCAATTTTGAGGCATGTAACTCAATAAAGCTTTAATGTTATTGATACATTCAATTTCATTAGCGCATGAAAAATGAGTTACACCCGATTTCATAGAATGTGCAGAAGCTCCACCTAATTCTTCAGATGTTACTTCTTCATGAGTGACAGTCTTCACAACGTTAGGTCCGGTAACAAACATATAACTGGTATTCTCAACCATCATAATAAAATCAGTAATGGCAGGGCTATAAACCGCACCACCAGCGCATGGCCCCATAATAGCAGACAACTGAGGAATAACTCCTGATGCCATTGTGTTTTTATAAAAAATATCAGCATAACCTCCTAATGAAACAACACCTTCTTGTATACGTGCACCACCGCTATCATTTAAACCAATTAAGGGTGCGCCATTTTGCATCGCTAAATCCATAATGCGACAAATTTTTTCGGCATGTGTTTCTGATAAAGAACCTCCAAAAACAGTAAAGTCTTGCGAGAACACATAAATTAATCTTCCGTTTACAGTTCCGTATCCAGTAACAACACCATCACCTAAATATTTTTCTCGATCTAAACCAAACTCTGTTGACCGATGGGTTACAAACATTCCAATTTCTTCAAAACTTCCCTCATCTAATAAAAAATGTAAGCGTTCACGAGCTGTTAATTTTCCTTTTTTATGCTGAGAGTCAATGCGTTTTTGTCCACCGCCTAATAATGCTTCGGCTTGTTTTTCTTGAAGTAATGAAATTTTAGAATTCATGTTTTTATATGTTTTAACTAAGAAAAAAATTTATAAATAAGTTGCTTTTTTTTAATTTTTAAATATACAATTTTGTGTAAAAAGTTATACTTTTTTTGGACCATGGAATGGCTTTTTATTTCCCGATTTTGCTCCGCCTGGTTTTGGTTTACCGCCAAAGCCGCGAGGCTTATCAAATTTTTTCTTATTTGCTTCGGGGTTGTATTCAGGACCTTTACCAAAAGCTTCGGGTATTTCTACTTTAGTAACATCCATTCCCATTAAGGCTTCAATTTGAGCAAAACGAGGCTGATCTTTTTCGTTAATAAAAGTGATAGCAACGCCTGCTTTTTCTGCACGAGCGGTTCTACCAATACGGTGAATGTAATCTTCCGGATCTGGTGGCGCATCAAAATTCACCACTAAACTAATTCCGTCCACATCAATACCACGCGATAAAATATCTGTTCCAATTAAAATACGCAAACGTTTTGCTTTAAAGTCACGCATGATTTCTTCGCGTTCAGTTTGTTCTAAATCTGAGGAGAATCCTTTTACGGAATATTTTAAGGCGTTAAAAGTTTGGTATAATTCTTTTACTTTTTCTTTAGTTGAAGAAAAAACGATGACAGACTTATAATCTTCATTTTTTAAAATCTCCTTTAATAATTTTTCTTTTTGATTATCGTAAAGCACAAAAGCCTGTTGCACAATACCAGCCGCTGGTTTAGATAAAGCAATATTTATTGTTTCAGGATTATTTAATAAATGGCCGGCTAATGTTCTAATTTTTGGAGCCATGGTAGCTGAAAACATTATAGTTTGTCTTTTCTCAGGAACATATTTTAAAATCGTTTTGATATCATCTGCAAAACCCATGTCCAGCATTCGATCGGCTTCATCTAAAATTAAATGTTCAATGGTTTCAAATTTCACATCACCCGATTGTAACAAGGCAATTAATCTGCCTGGTGTTGCAATTACAATATCCACACCTTCTCGTAATGATTTTGCCTGGCGTTCCCAGGTTACGCCGTCATTGCCTCCATAAATACCAATAGAACTAACACCACAAAAATAAGCCATACCTTCTATTTGTTGGTCAATTTGTAATACCAGCTCGCGAGTTGGCGCTATAATTAAGGTATTGATACCGCCATTTTTTGTTTTGATTATTTTATCTAAAACAGGTAATACAAATGCAGCAGTTTTACCAGTTCCTGTTTGGGCACAAGCAATTAAATCTTTACCAGCTTGTATAACAGGAATTGCTTGTTGTTGAATAGGAGTTGGAAGTTTGTAACCCATAGATTGCAAACCATCTATTAAGGATTGATCGAAATTAAAATCGTTGAAAGTCAATTGTATATCTATTAATTAAGTTATTTTATTAAAGTTCTAATTTACTACTTTTATACTTATTATTTAATCAAATTAGTCGAATGCATTTCAGTAAAAGTAATTTATGTATTGGATAAAATCTAACCATATTAATGCTATACACGGTTTTTCAACTAGAAATGGCGGAGTTTCACCTGAACCATTTTCAAGTTTAAATTTGGGAGGAACAGAAGATTTGCCTGAAAACATTGCTGAGAATAGAAAACGCGCCTTGGCGGATTTAAATATAAACATGGAACAAGTTTCTTATTTAAATCAAATACATAGTAATATAGTTTGTGAGGCACAAGTTGGAAAACAAACTGGTGATGCCTTAATTACCAATAAAAAAAATATAGCCTTAACTGTTGGTGCAGCAGATTGTTATCCAGTTTTATTTTATGATGAAAAAAATAAAGTAATTGGTGCGGCACATTGCGGCTGGAAAGGAACATTGGCTAGAATAGTTAAAAATACTATTGATGAAATGGTAAAGTTGGGAGCCGAAAAACAACATATTAAAGTAGCTATTGGACAAGGAATTAGCTTCAAAAATTATGAAGTTAGCGATGACGTTATTCAACAATTTAAAGAGCAAAACTTCCCTACATTATGTTGGAACAATAGACATTTAGATTTATTAAAGGCGAATCGGTTTGTGGCTTTAGAAAGCGGAATTTTAGAAGGTAATATTTGGAGTATGAATCGTTGCACAACTGAATCTGATTTCTTTTCCTATCGAAGAGATCATGGTAAAACCGGAAGAATGTGGGCGATAATTATGTTATAAATTTTAAGCGAAGTAATTAGAGTTTACTCAAAGTATTGAGATGTTAGTGAATTTGGACCTTTTAGAGCTTATAATTTCATTTTAATACATGGCAATTTGAAAGAATAGATAAAAACTTGCACATCATATTATTGCAAATTTATCGCACGTTGGTAATAGTGCGGTGGCTTTTGGCGAAAGAGAGCGAACTGCAATTTTTTCGGTGGCACTGCGAAGACTTTTTGCGGGAGAAAAGAATTGGAGTTGGTCTTTCGTCTTGAATTTTTCGTTCTTTTTTTTCAAGAAAAAAGAACAGTAAAATCAAATCTACTTTTTGAGTGAACCCTGATTAACTAATAGTTGCCATTCAGCAAAATACAATTTACACAGAGAAATAGTTTAATAGAGATTTAAAATCGAAAAACGCGTTTAATTAGGCCTTTATTTATCATCAGAATTTCTAATTTATACCAAATTCGTATATTCGTGCAGAATTCTTATGTTGATGTATGAATAAGCAAGAAAAAATAAAAAACTTCGATCCAAACTCTGTTGGTGATGTGAACGCTAATATGTTTGGTTTACCATTCACAATGGCAGAGTCTGAAACAGTAATTATTCCTATACCATGGGAGGTAACAGTTAGTTATGGTGGAGGAACTATTGATGGACCGGAACAAATATTTAACGCTTCATTTCAAGTTGATTTATATGATCCTATTG
>JBIKOX010000038.1:0-18252 GCA_044357775.1 Bacteroidia bacterium
AAACAACTGCTTTAGCAGGAGCAACAACTGAATCGCTAAGAAATATTGAATTAGTAAAAAGTTTAGGATTAACAGAACAAGAAGTTAATCGCCTAAATACAACCACCATAAAGATTTTAGGTTTAGAGTTAAAAAAAATACGATTTATTAGGTCATTAAGTTTTATTCAAGGTACAACCGTACATTTTATGCGAACAAGTTTAGTATTTGCCTTATATTTATTTGTGTTTCATGAAGTTATAAAGCCAGGAGATTTAATAACCTTAATGTTTTTTTCCTTCTTTTTATTCAATCCATTACAAGAATTAGGAAATGTTATTGCTACATATAATGAAACAAAAGCGTCGATGGATAACTTTAGCAAGTTAATGGAATCAGAAAGTGAAACCAAACCTACATTTCCAAAAACAATTGGCAAGATAAATAGCTTACGCTTTTCAAACATCACCTTTAAACATCAAACAGCGAGCACTTATGCAGTAAAAGATATATCGTTTGAAGCGCATGCTGGTCAAACCATCGCATTTGTTGGCCCATCAGGTAGCGGAAAAACAACCTTAGTAAAAATGTTAGTTGGATTGTATAATCCAAATGAAGGCGATATTTTTTATAATGAGAAAAATGCTAGAGAAATTGATTTGACTGAATTACGTCAACAATTAGGATTTGTAACACAAGATGCACAACTTTTTTCAGGAACAATAAAAGACAACTTATTATTTGTAAAACCAAATGCAACTGACGAAGAGATTAATGATGTGTTACAAAAAGCTGCTTGTAATAATTTATTGAAACGAGCTGAACATGGATTAAACACAACCATTGGTGAAGGAGGAATTAAAGTTTCGGGAGGCGAAAAACAGAGGTTATCTATTGCAAGAGCATTATTGCGAAATCCGAAATTATTAATTTTTGATGAGGCCACATCAGCATTAGATTCAATTACAGAGCAAGAAATTACAGAAACCATCCGTACTATTTCATTAAATAAAGATAGAATTTCTGTATTAATTGCGCATCGCTTATCAACCATAATGCATGCTGATAAAATATTTGTTTTAGAGCAAGGTAAAATTATTGAACAAGGTAAACATGAAGATTTACTGAATGAAAAAGGATTGTATTATGCCATGTGGCGACAGCAAATTGGAGAAAGAAAAAATTAATTTATAGTGGACAAGAGTTTAATTAACTTTTGTTTTTCTGTTTCCCAATTATTTTCAATAGCAGCAATAACAGTATTACCTTTAAATTCTAAATAGTTATTGCTATTTAAAAAAGTACTTATTTGTTGAGCAATATGTTTTGGGTCATGATTTTCAATAAAAACACCAATCTGATACTTAGAAATTAAGGTTTCAATTTCTGGAAGTTTACTTGCCAAAATTGGAATACCTGCATGCATATAATCAAACACTTTATTTGGTAAAGAAAAATGATAATTCAAGTTAGTATCCTTGTCAATTGTAACACCAAGATTTGAATTAGAAGTGTATTGTCTCAAATCTAAAGCAGGAATTTTATCAATAAATTTAATTTTATTTTGTACCTGAAATTTAATTGAAATTTCTTTTAAAGTTTGAATAACATCACCGCTTCCAATAATTAAAAGCAAATAATTATCATCCAAATATTTAAAAGATTCTACTAATTCTTCAGCACCTCTTTGAATGTTTATGCCTGCACCTTGCAGAATAACTATCTTTTTCCCTAAAGGCAAATTTAAATCAGTGCGAGATTTTAAATTTAACATCTTTTTATAATGAGGAATGTTCCTTACAAAGATAAACGGTATTTTATATTTATTTTTAAAGTAATTAGCAATACTATTATTAACAGTAATGCAATACTTTAATTTTGGAACAACAAAACCTTCAATTAATTCCCATATTTTTTTCTTGGATAGATTTGATTGTAGCTCAGGAACTTCACAAAAAATTTCGTGGCTGTCGTAGATTAATGGAATATTTTTAATTTTTGATATCAAATAATTTGGAAGCAAGGTGTCTAAATCATTTGCAAATAATACATCTACTTTTGAAAACAGCAACATAAAAAACAAACGCATATTAAAAAACAAATAAAAAAGTGGGCCTTGCTCAAACAACAATTTAATACGTTTGCAATCATAATCTCTTTTTTCTAAAGGTTTTGATTTTTGTTGATTTCGTCCAACAAGTAATACTTGATACTGTTGTTCAAATAACACTGAACAAGTGCGAGCTACACGCTGGTCGGTTGACAAATCATTTATGACTGAAACTATAACTATCTTTTTTTGCATGAACTAATTTATATTTTCTTAAATAAATCCATAGCAGCCTGATACGGATTTATCAAATTTTGTTCAAGCTGTTTTTCTATCCTTACTATTTCTTCCGTGACAATTGGATTAGCATAAAAACGCTCAATCAAAGTATCATTAATAGTTTGATGCAACCATTGTTTTGTTTGATTACCTCTCTTTGTTTCAAAAAAATGATTAGCAATAGTATGACGTTTGTATTTTTCAATCATATCATACACTTCTACGATGCCTTTATTTTCTATACTTGAGCAAGTTAAAACTTCCGGAATCCAATTACTTTCCGTTGAAGGGAATAAATGCAAAGCTCGGGCATATTCGCCGCGTGCCATTTTAGCTTTATCAGCATTACTTCCATCAGCTTTGGTAATTACCATACCGTCTGCCATTTCCATGATGCCACGTTTAATGCCCTGTAATTCATCTCCAGCACCAGCTAACATGAGCAATAAAAAGAAATCCGTTAATTGATGAACCGCAGTTTCGCTTTGCCCTACTCCTACTGTTTCTACAAAAATATAATCATATCCTGCGGCCTCACAAATAATTATACTTTCTTTTGTTTTACGAGCCACGCCCCCTAAACTCCCTGAACTTGGAGACGGTCTTATAAATGCTTGAGGATGAATGGATAATTGCTCCATTCTTGTTTTATCTCCTAAAATACTGCCTTTACTTAACTGACTACTTGGATCAATTGCAAGCACAGCAAGTTTATGTCCGCGATTGATAACTTCTAAACCAAAACTTTCAATAAAAGTACTCTTGCCTACCCCAGGAACTCCAGTAATTCCTAATCGGAATGAATTACCTGTGAACTTAATTATAGTATTAATAATTTGTTGAGCTTGCTCTTGATGTTCAACTCGAGTTGATTCAACTAATGTTATTGCCTTACTTACAAAAGCAATGTTGGATGATAAAATACCATCTACAATTTCATTGATATTTATTTCTATTTTCAATTATTAAGCAAAAATAGGATTTAATTTGTTTTTAATTAATAATTAAAATCAAGATTTAATTTATTACGATTCAAATAAAACTATTAACCCGTAAATAATTATTTTTTGCTTTAGGAATTAAAATAGTAATGATTTAAAAACCTATGTTTGCGATTATATTTAATGTTTAACATAATAACTGTAAATTTGATATGTGATTAAACAATTTGAAATAAACATCACCAGTAATGAACTATTCAGAAAAACTGATAAACTATTAATAGCTTTTAGTGGCGGCGTTGATTCCGTTGTTTTAACAGATTTATTGTATAAGTCTGGATATAACATTGAATTGGCACATTGCAATTTTCAATTAAGAGGTCATGAGGCTAATGATGATACAAACTTTTGTGAAAACTATGCAAATTCACTTCCTATTCCAATTCATGTTTCATATTTTGACACAAAAGCGTATGCTGTAGAACATAAATTATCAATACAAATGGCAGCGAGGGAATTACGCTATACTTGGTTTAATGAATTGATTGAAAAAAATAATTATTCAGCAATTATAACAGCTCATCATGCCAATGATGCTATCGAAACATTATTCGTGAATTTGATACGAGGAACGGGTATAAAAGGCTTGCAGGGTATTCCTCTAAAACAAAATAAAGTTGTTAGACCACTTTTATTTACTACAAAAGAAGACATTAAATTGTATGCCATCAAAAATAAATTAGCTTACAGAGAAGATAGTTCAAATCAAGAAATTAAGTATAAACGTAATTTTATTCGCCATCAAATTATTCCTAAGTTAAAGGAACTTAATCCTGCTTTGGAAGAAACTTTTGCTACATCAATTCATTTTTTTAAGCAGTCTTCAGAAATTGTAAAGCAATTTGCTGATTTAAAATTCAAACAAATTTGCAATGAAAAAGACAATCAACTTTTTATTGATATTAATTTATTAGTAGTCGAACCACAAAAAGAAACCTTATTGTTTGAATGGTTACAACTTAAAAAATTTAAAACGAGTCAGATTCGGCAATTATGCGAAGTGTTGCAGTCCGAAAAAAATATTGGAAAACAATTTTCATCACCAACGCATCAACTTATTGTTGACAGAAAATTTATTATTGTGCAACCTATTACTCAAATGTGTTTAGAAAATGAATTTGTTATGAATTCAATTGATGACATAAAACATTTACCTATTAATTTAACTTTTGAAGAAGCAAATCAACTCCAATTTTCTTGCAATAAAAACGAAATTATGGTTGCTTATGACGATGAATTATTTCCATTAAAACTTCGTCATTGGAAAACAGGAGATAAGTTTAAACCTTTGGGTTTAAATGGATTTAAAAAATTAAGCGACTTTTTTAAAGACATAAAATTATCGCGTTTTGAAAAACAATCAACTTGGATTTTAGAAAGCAATAAACATATTATTTGGATTGTTGGTTATCGGATGGATGACCGCTGTAAACTAGATGACAAGAGTAACAAATTTTTGAGAATTTTTGTAAAATAAAACAATAGTGCCTTTTATTTGTTTTAGTAATAAAAGTCAAAGATAAGATGATAACGCTGTTCTTAAATTACATAATGCTATGCCAACAAATTTATTTTATTTCCTACCTTGGCACATTATTTAAATGAAACACTCTGTATCTATAGTAAACTATTATAACACAACACCATTTTTATATGGCATTAATCATTCTGGGTTTAAATCTCAAATCAATTTAGAATTAGATATACCAAGTGTTTGTGCTCAAAAATTAAAAAGCAAACAAGTCGAAATTGGATTGGTGCCAGTTGCCATTTTACCTGAATTAAAATCGTATCAAATTATTACGGATTATTGTATTGGCGCCATTGGCAAAGTAGATAGTGTAAAACTATTTTCAGAAAGACCTTTGGAAGAACTCACTCATGTGTTGTTAGATTACCAATCTAAAACATCAGTAACTTTAGTACAAGTTTTAAATAAACACTTTTGGAAAAAAAACATCCAATTTATTAACGCTTCAGAAGGGTTCGAAAATCAAATTACAGGAACTACAGGAGCAGTAATTATTGGCGACAGAACTTTTGGATTAGTCTCACATCCGTATCAATACGACTTATCTGAAGAATGGCAAAACTTTACAGGTTTACCTTTTGTGTTTGCTTGTTGGGTAAGCAATGTGCCATTAGAAGAAAACTTTATTAATGAATTTAATAACGCTTTATCCTATGGAGTAAATCATATTGAAGAATCTATTATCGAAAAACCAAATCATGCCTTAGGCGATAAAGCGTTAGATTATTTAAAAAATAAAATCTCCTATAATTTAGATGCCGATAAACGAAAAGCTTTGAATAAGTTTTTGGAGTTGATGAAATAATTTTATGTCTATTTTAGTTGATTACAAAACCGCGAATATGCATAAATCTATAAAAATTAACTGCTACCTAGAATAAATTAAAGTTGAAGTAGATTGAGCATTTAATGTTGGAAGTATTTGTTCTATGCGAAGGCTATTTGCAGTTAAATTAGTGATTTTATAATATTCACTTTCGTTCATCTTTAATATTGGAACACTCCTATTTGGATATAATACTTGCCAATTACTAGGACCTGTTATCCAATTTGGAGTAAAACCGCTAGGACTAATATTGAATGAATCCTCACTATAATAACCATCATCAGAGTACCAATTTGAAAAAAATTGCTTGAATGATTGTTGAGGAGCAGTTCCCCCATTTTGACTTGTTAGTTGCCATGGGCTACCAATTAATTGTACTTCAATATTATTTTGAATTGGTGGTATGTTATTTTTATTATAAAAGTACCTAATGGAATTTACTCCAGAAGCTAACAAATCAATAACCAAAGAATCTGTACTCAAATGTTTGATATTAAAATATAATTGGCTACCAGCAGTAACTATTGAATTGCTTGGACCTCCTTTCCAATAAATTATTTCAGGAAATGTATAATCGTTTACACCAAATGAACCTTCGTAATAACCAAGTAAACCTGCAATAGAATTGGATTTTAATTCTAAAATAGAATTAAAATAGTTATAGTGGTTTGTATAACTACAAGTTGAATCTCCTAAGCCTAAATTATAAATATAAAGTCTTTGTTCCGTTCTTTTTAATTTCCAACTCCCTACTAATGAAGTTTCTAATGGTGTCATTGTAGTAGTGTTATTGGTGCCGTTTGAACTTCCTCCATTTGAAGGAGCTGGTGAGTTTTGGTTGCACCTCGTTGCAATCATTATTACCAAAGTAATTGATAGAGTTGTTAAAATTTGCTTCATTGCCTTATTTACATAATTAATAATCCTTTCTAACAAATATATGAAATTTTTTATTGCTATCTTATAAGATAGCAATATTTTTCTTTAAAAAAACAACTTTTGATTAGCCTTTAATGGTTAATCATGACAAAAGAAGAGTTTCTTATACAACTTGGTAAATCCATTACAAAATATAGGCTTAAACAAAAGCTTACGCAAACTGAGGTAGCTTATCGTTGTGATTTTGAAAGAGGAAATTTAACTCGTATTGAAAAAGGTAAAGCAAATGTAACTGCAGATACACTTCTTAAAATTAGCGAAGCGATAGATGTACCTGTATCAAAATTCTTTAATTTTCAGAAGAAAAATTAATAGTATAACTTCAGTAAACAATTATTATTAAAATTTCGGGTAAATAACCTGAATAGTTTCTGTGATTTTTTTAGCTTTTCGCAACTCATAAATAATAGAGATTTCATGCGCGCCTGAGGTATTTGCGAGTCCCAATTTAGAAATTGTAATGTCGTAACTGTAACCAATATGTAAGTTATATTTAGCAACATCAAATCCAACCAACAAAGCAATAGCTTCACTGTTATTATATGCCGCAGCATATTTTTTTAAAGGTAAACCTCTATACCAAAGTCCCAAATTTAATGGTATATGATAATAATACACACCTACATCTAATTGATCATACTTTTGCTGGTGACGATAATTAAATGCCGGCAAAAAATAACGGTTAGTTCCATCTTTACTTTTTTGTTTTAAGTTTAAATGGTAACCACCATGAATACTCAAACTTAAGGGCAAAGGAACTTTGTTTCCAATTAAACTGCTATTTGGCTTTGCTAAATGTTTAGCAGAAATTCCAAACCAATATTCATCAGAACTTAATAAAGCGCCTGCTGCAAAATCAACAAAATTAAGTTGCAAATAATTTGCAGCATCTAAGGATGTTGCTGAACCAGTTGTAATTTGGTCGTTAAATTTAAGTTTACCAAAATCTACCCGCTTCATGTTATAATTGACGTTGGCGCCCATTCTAACATCTGCCATTTTACTCACTTTAAAATGATACGCGTAATTTGCACCAACTTGAGTATGTGTTAAACCTGCAGTGCCAGCTCTGTCTTGCATTACTGTTAATCCTATTCCGCTATTTACCTTCTGTAAATTATAATCGTAACTTGCCAAGTAGGTTTGAAAACTTTTACTAACACTAGGCCATTGATTGCGGTAGTTTACTGCAATTCGATGATTATCCGTAAGACCAGTAAATGCAGGATTTAAATACACAGGTGCTGCATAAAACTGCGTAAACTGAGGGTCTTGAGCTTTCAATAAAATTGAAAACAATACTCCAAATAATGTAAATGCTAAATATGCAGAAGTTCTTTTAATGGTATAGATATTTTAGTTGGTATTAAAGTAGTTTAGTAATAATTATATTGTACTCTCTTTTATTAATTTTTATTGCAATGTTTTGACATTTTATTTTATCTCAATAAAAGTAAATCGCCTGTTTTTTTAATTTCATCTCCTTCAAAAGTTGTTGCCAAAATTTTCCAAACATAAACATCTTGCAAGCATAACTTTCCTTTGTAATATCCATCCCAACCAATTGTTACATCTTTAGAAACAAAAAGTAATTCGCCCCAACGAGAATAAATGGTTAATTCATATTCGCTAATTCCTTGCAGTTGTGGATGAAACACATCATTACTTAAATCATTAGCACCAAACGTACCACCATTTGAAGCATTTGGATTAGGAGAAAACGCATTAGGAATATCAATAAGACTCTCTAATTTAGCAGTAATTTTTGATGGTAAATAAAAAGTATCTGCACATCCTAAAACACTAGTAGCAATTAAATAGGTTTGGTATTCGCCCGGATTTTGATAAGTATATGAAGGATTTGTTTCAACAGAATTATTGCCATCTCCAAAATTCCAATAATAGCTATTTGCCCCAGAGGACGAATTAGAGAAGATGACAGGATTTGTTGGGATATAAACTAAATTTAAATTTGTTTGATAAGAAGCATTTGGTTTATTAAAAACCTTAATCATTTTTTGAGTAGTATCTGCACAGCCATGCACATCAAATCCAATTAATTCAACAGTATATATTTGAGTACTTTGAGAATTATTAGTAAAGGTATTGCTGGGATTATTTGAAGATGAGAGGTTACCATCTCCAAAATTCCATTGATAGTTTGCGACATTATTTATAGTTGGAAAATTGACATTTAACGCCGAACAACCACTATCAGGTAATGCTGTAATAATAAATTCGGGCTTTGGATAAATGATGATTGGAACAACTATTGTATCGGCACAATTGTCAGCAGACGTAGCTATTAATTGTACGGTATTAGTAATATTTGCAGTAGTAGTATTTATAAAAACTTGCGACACATTACTATTTGTAAATGTGTTGATACCAAGATTCCAATTATAAGTTGAACCGCCTACTGATGTGTTTGTAAAGGTTAATAATTTTGCGGAGCAACCGGGAGTGTCCACGGCGAAATTTGCCTTTGGATTAAATAATATTAAAACTGAATTGCTTATTGAATCTATACATCCATTTGAATTGATAGCTAATAAAGTACAAGTATAAGATTGGTTTGATGTATTGCTATTATTTACATAAGTGTAATTAGGATTAGAACTAACATCAGTATTTCCATCTCCATATTTCCATAAATAGGATGTTGCTAGTGAACTCGCATTGATGCAACTTACATTTAACGGAGAACATGAAACAGTTTGAGATAAAGCAAAATTTGCAATTGGTTTAGCATAAACTGTTGGAAATTGATAAGCCGTATCTAAACATGAAAAAGCATTTGATGCAATTAATTGAACAGTATAAGTTTGATCAACTGTTGTTGCATTTGTAAAACTATGCGTTGGATTTATTGAAAAATCTAAGGGACTGCCATCTCCAAAATCCCACTGGTATGTTAACGCTCCTGACAATGATGGGAAAGTTACATTAAACGGAGAGCATCCACTATTGGGTGTCAATGAATAATTAAAAACAGGTTTAGGATATACGGTAACCGTTAGCGAGGTGCTATCTTTACACCCGTTAGAACTTGTTACCACTAATGTTGGAGTATAGGTTTGAATTAACAAAGTTGAATTACCATAATTGTGAAGGACAATCGAAGTATTCGCAGTATCAGAACTGAGATCTCCAAAATCCCATTGATAATGTATGCCTGCTAAGGAATTATTATTAAATATAGCAGCAAAAGGCGCGCAACCTGCTGAAGGATTGAGAGTAAAAGATGCAATAGGTTGCTCGTAAACTCTTACCTCTGCAGTAAAAGTATCAGTGCAACCAACAGAGGTAGTAGCAACTAAATTAGCTGTGTAAATAATAGGTGAAGTTGTTGTATTTGTGAATGTTTCCGAAGGATTGGCAAGTACAGATGTGTTTCCGTTTCCAAAATTCCAACTGTATGAATTAGCATTAACTGAAGTATTCAAAAAATTAACTGTTAAAGTAGGACATCCATTTATTGGTGTTAAAGTAAAATTAGCAGTTGGCTTAACATTAACAATAATACTTTGCACTATGGTATCAGTGCATTCAGCAGTATTTGCAACTAATTGCACTGTATATGTATTTTGTAAACTATAGGTATGAGAAGGATTTTGAATAATGGACGTTGATGCAGAGGATGCATCTCCAAAATCCCAGCTCCATGATATTATTGGATCACCTACAGCATGAGTTGAAGCATCATTAAATAAGGTGCTTGAGCCAGCGCAAGATGCCGATGAAGTAAATGCAGCCACTGGTATTTGAAAAACACTAATTGGCGCAGTATAAGAATGCACGCAGGTGTTAGCAGCAGTTACTGTTAATGAAGCGACAAAGGTTCCTACTGAAGTATAATTTTGAGGTGGAGGAAGTTGCACATTTGAGGTATTTGAATTTCCTAAATCCCAATTCCAACTAACTGCATTTAGAGATAAATCAATAAAGTTGGCGCCAATAATTGAGTTGCAACCTTTATTAGGAGTAATTTTAAAATCAGCTATGGGTTGCGGTAAAATATTAATGACCACTTTTTCGGTATCAGTGCAGGCTGCTCCTCCACCGGGAATTAAAGCTACAACAGAAATTGTGAAGATACCAGCGGTACTGTAAGTAAACGTTTGTGAGCCAAATGGCTTGGAAACAAAACCTCCTCCTGTACCAAAATTCCATTTATATGCAAAACCAGGTGCACTAGTATTGGTAAAAGTAATTGGAGCACCTTGACAAAGTGGCCCAGATGGAGCTACTAATGCAGCAGTTGGTGAATTAAAAATAGTAATCGATTGAACTTGTATATCTACGCCACATAAATTACTATCTAATAACTGCACAGTGTATGTTCCAGAAGCTGGATAGGCAACAACCAGAGGTGTTGTTGGCGGCCAAGGATTCCAATTAATGATAGAATCATAACCCATTCCCCAGTAATTACCTAAATTCCATTTTTCCTGACGCTGAAATGTATTGCCTTGTGGAACGCAATTACGATTAGTAGAATTTGTAAACGTAAAAATATTATCCGGCCAACACTTTATAAATGCGGAAGGTGTAATTACGGCATCATCTTTATCATATACATTAACAGGATTAAAATTTGCTATACTTGGTGTAACAGTGCAGTAATTATGAGCCGTTAATTGTATAGAAGTTTGACAATTAAGAATGGCGGATACATAATTATGAGAAATAGTTTGGCCAGCATTTGCAAAGTTAAATGTTTGCGTAGGTGACCCATCTCCAAAATCCCAAGTAAAAACCGTCGTTTCAGAAACATCTGAACTAGAATTAACAAATGATAAAGCTTTTGAAACACAAGTTGCAGAAACTCCACCCACCGGAATTTGAATGGATGCATTAACAGGTTTTTCCATAACAGTAACTCCATTTAAAGTGCAACCTTGCGAGGGTATGGAAATTGTAATTACAAAAGTATCAGGTGTGGCCGAGTTGTAAATATGGTTAATTAATGAATTTGCGGCATAACTAGTACCAACATCGTTTGTCGTTCCATCACCCCAATTAATAGTATACGAACCCCAATTGCTATTAGAAACTATGTTCATGTTATAAGAACCAGTTCCTTGACAATCAATAAAATAGGGGTTTGAAGTTAAATTACCTAAATAATCAACAATCTGCGGACATTGAGCGTTACTTAATTTTGAAAAAATTAAGAATACTATTATATATAAAGTGCGATTAAGCATATATCAAAAAAAAAATAAAACAGGTTCTATAAGCCGGGTTCTGTTTCTTTCGTAAACGAACGAATTTCATCATTTATCTATGCAGCCTACCCTCCCTAATATAACTAACGTTATTGCTACGAGTAGCAGCAAAATTAGGGTTTACATGGCCTTACAACATTAGAGGTTTATCCCACATAATTGTTACCAACTATGCCTGTGAGCTCTTACCTCACATTTTCACTATCACCCCAAAGTAAACTTTAGGGCTACCTGGTTTTCTGTGACACTATCTGTTATATTTTTATTTCTAAAAATGTACCCATCTTTTCAGATGGCAAATTACTCTGCGTTGCCCGGACTTTCCTCCCTTAAAATAAAGAGCGATGAAACAAACCTGTTTTGCTATAAAGTTACAAAAAAAAGTTAGATACCGAATTTAATTTACTTTATTACTAGAGCAATATACTGAATACGATATGAAAATTAATTTTAATTAAAAAGTTGAGATTTATCATTTCCTTAAACATTTAATTTTTCACGATTTGTTTTGTTACAATGTCAGTAAATTCAGCTATCAAATTGACACAACTCATTTTAATAACTTGAAATAGAGACCATTTTTGTTTGAATTACACTATTATTAATAAACTAATTTATCAAAAATGAAAAAAATCATCTTAGTATTTGCTGGAATCGGCATTATTACACTGACTGCCATTACAATAAAACCATCTTGGACTTCTGATAAAACTAGCGCAACTTCAAAAGCTGAAATAAATATTGAAAAGTATAAAGCATGCATTGAAGCATGTAATACTTGTATTAACTCTTGCAAAAAAGTAGGGCACATTTGCAATAAAAATGATACCATGTCACATTGCAGGAAGCTTGGAAAAGAATGTATTACAGCTTGCTCTTATGCAGTGGGATTTATGAATGCAAATAGTATTTTAGCAAAAAAGAAATGTCTAGAATGTGCAAAAGTGTGCGAACAACACGCTAGCGAATGTGAAAAATTTGATTTAGCAGATTGCAAAAAACATGCGCGTGATTGTCGCAAAACTGCAAAACTATGCACCGATATTTCCAATTTATAAAAATATCATCTCATCTACCACTATATAATTAATAAACTATTAAACAAAATCCGGAACTATAACAAATTAAGATGATTAGGTGTTTTTTACCTAATCATTTTTTTTGAATAAAACTCTGTTCATTTATTTTGAATTTTATGATTTAATCACCTAAAAAACAATTAAGTAAAGTAATAAACAAGCATCATGAAACTATGCTTTAGAGGGATAATCAAATTCAATCCTACACGAATGAACTAGAATAATTAGTACCATGAAGATTGTTCTGTGAATTGCAAATTTTGCTGTCTAAAGGTATTAAAATACTAAAGCCAACTTGGATAATCGCGAAAATACCCTCTGTGCAATGAATTAAATGTTAGGGAAATTAAAAAAGAACTGCAAAAAATCAAATTGTAATTGAATTGAATTAATTTAGTTCAAAAGAAAATTGAATTCAACCAGAACCTATAATGAGTTCGAATAATTAAATTACAAATCAATTAAGTTAATTACAAAAAAACCTCGGCTATTTACTTCCGAGGTTTTTGTCAATTTAAAACTATTTATTGTCAATTAAATCTATTGAATTTACTTTTTAGTCAAAGTTTCAATTGTAATTGCTTTAAACTCTGTTCGTCTATTTTTTTGATGTTCATCTTCTGAGCAAACAACATTATTTTTACATTGATTTACAAGTTTACTTTCACCATAACCTTTCCATCTCATACGCTTTGAATCAATACCTTTTGTCACAATATACTGCACAGCGGCTTTAGCTCGTTTATCTGATAAAACTAAATTATATTGATCGCCAGCTCTAGAATCTGTATGTGAACTTAACTCAATATTTAATTTTGGATTATCTTGCATCAACTGCACTAATCTATCAAGTTCTTTAGCCGCATCTGGTCTTATAAACCATTTATCTAAATCATAATATATATTATCCAACACAATTGGTTTTTCAATTATAATTTGATCTAACTCAAAATTTGCAGTAAAACTCTCAGATAATTTTTTACCAATCATACTTAAATTTTTTGGCTGAGTTACTGTAAAATACATTGGTTTAGATGCTTTAATAACATACTGACTTTTTGGCTTTAATCTAACAGTATAGCTTCCATTTATATTTGTAATTACTGTCTCTCTTGTATTATCAGTTTCGTTGTAAATTTCTATAGCAGCTGAATCAATAGCTTTATTAAATATTCCCTTTTGACTTACATACCCCGATAAAATAAATGTAGGATCATTTTTTGTTACCTCATAAATTTTATCAGTTGAATTCCTATTTGAAGAAACAAATCCTGTTTTATTATCCTCATTTAAAACAAATGCAAAATCATCTTTAGAAGTATTTAAAGGATAATTTAAATTTTCAACTTGCAGCCATTTTTCGCCATCGTAGTATGTCATAAAAACATCTAGTCCGCCTAAATTATTATGCGCATCAGAGGAAAAATAAAATGTGCCATCTGAATGAATGTAAGGAAACATTTCATTGCCACTAGTGTTTATAGTATTACCTAAATTTTCAGCTTTATCCCAATTAGTTCCATCAAAACCACTTTTATAAATATCAGTTCCTCCAGCACCACCTGGTCTATCAGAAATAAAATACAGTGTTTTTTCATCGTGCGAAAGTGATGGATGACCGCATGAATAATCATCACTATTAAATGGCAATTCGGTAACATTCGTCCATTTATCATCTACTAATTCAGCTCTATATAATTTTAAATTATTTTCATTTTTAGAATTTTTCGTCAACTTCTTTTTTTGATAATTACTTCGGGTAAAATAAACGATGTTGCCAGCTTTATTAAAACAAGCCGGACCTTCATGATATTGCCCATTAATGTTTCCTTTTAATAACATTGGACTTAACCATTTTCCATTTTTATCCTTTTGCGAAAAATAGATATCCAAATAAGATCGCCCCGTCCAGTTTGCAGTAGCAGAGTTTTTAAACGTAATTTTATCAGCTGTAAACATAATGCCATTTCCATAAGGAACTTGAGAAAAAGCAGTTGCAATCTCTGGAATTTCAGCTTCTTTAATAGTATATAAAGAAGTATCTTGTTTAAATGCATCAACTGATTTACAAGATACCAATAGCATTTCAGCTACAAAATCATCAGGCACTTTATCAAGATACTTGCTGAACCAAATCTTTGCTTCATCATATTTATCCATTCCCATTAATAGTCTTCCGTAGTAAAACATATTTATTGGATCACTTTCAGGTAACAAAACAATTTTCGCAAACCATTTCTCAGCATTTGGAATATCATTAATCAATCGATACGAATTTGCCAACTTTATTTTGGCATCGGCCGGTTCATCATTCTTAAGAAGATAATTTTCGAAGTTATCAATTGATTTATGATAAGCCATTTTTTCATAATTATTGACTCCTTTTTTGTATAAACTATTTGTACAACTACCAAAAACTATTGCTGTGGATAGTGCTATTAAAATTATTTTTTTCATCATCATTTTGCTTAAAAGTATCGTGGAGTTTTTATTTTAATTAAATCTTTACCAAAATCATATCCCATCATAATTTCATGTGTACCTGAAGAGTATTTTCTTATTTTTGATGTAGTTAAATCAAAAGAATAACCTACCCTAAACCTATTATTAGTTTGATATTCAACCATAAAAACAATGGCGTCAAGTGATCGATAAGACATGCCAATCCAAAATTGATCTCGATAAAGTAAATTCAAATTAATATCAGCTTCAACAGGAGCAGCAGGTAAATATTTTATTAGTGTGGATGGTTTTAATTTAAATTGTTCATTTAATTTAAAAACGTATCCACCATAAGCATAATAATGCCTATTTAAAAAAGTGCCTTTATTGACGTCAAAATTAAAATTACGATTTACATCATAGGCTAGTAATGTTGGCAGTGATATTCCAGCATACCAATTATTTGTGAAGTAGTAGGCGCCAAATCCAAATTTTGGCAACCAAGCTGTTCTCCTTCCAGTAAATACGCCATCATTAGCATCCCAAACAGTAACATTATCACTTTTAAAAACATAATTTGAAGCCCCCGCTTTTATGCCAAAAGCAAGTTTACCTTTTTTTAGTTTTAGCTGATAGGCATAGTTCGCATAAATATCAGTTTCTTCAGTTGCTCCAATTCGGTCGTGTGTTACAATTAAACCTAATCCCATGTTTTCAGATTTTGAAGGGATTAATCCATCTATAGCAAGCAAAGATGTTTTTGGTGCGCCTGAAAAATTAACCCATTGCGTGCGATGTAACAAACTAGATGTAACATATTTATGACTTCCAGAATAGGCAGGGTTCAAAAATAATCCATTAAACATGTACTGACTGATCATTGGATCTTGCTGCGCAATTGCAGTAATGTTTAACATTGCTACAAAAATTAGTATTATTGGTTTTTTCATGATTTTTATTTTTTTATCTTCTTAATTCAACGTATCCTTTTAATACTATTTTACCGTTATTTACTTCCAAAATAGCAAAGTATGTAGCATTTGGTAGTTGTTCGCTATTGTTACTTTTTCCATCCCATTCATTTAAATATCCTGTTTTACTATAAACAATATTTCCCCAACGATTATAAATGGTCAAAACATTATCCGGATAGGCTTCAATGCCATGTACTACAAATAAATCATTCTTATCGTCATCATTTGGAGAAAACCCTTGTGGCATTTCTAAAATTAATGGCTGTGTTAAAGTAATTTCTCCTGAAATTCTGCATCCATTTGTATCCATAACAGTTACAAAATAACTTCCAGAATTAAGGTTATAATTATCTTCAGTAGCACTACCGTTTGACCATAAATAACTATATGGCGCTTCTCCTCCAGATACAACTAATTCAATTGAGCCATCAGTGCCATTAAATGAACTAATATTATATCCACTAAATAAAATAGGACTTGATAAATTTATTTGAAGTGCTGTTGGTTCTGTAATTGCTGTTGTATCATTAAAAACGCAGCCATTAGCATCAGTAATTATTGCAGAGTAGATTCCACTTGCTATATTAGTTAAATCTTTATTTACACTAGCATTAGACCAAACATATGTATAAGGTAACGTTCCTCCACTTGGCGTTAAATAAATATTTCCCAAGGAATCTCCATTACATTTTAAATTGTCAACTTGTTTACTTAACAAAATAGTATCTGGTTGGCTAATTGTAATTATTGCAAAGCTTCCACAACTATTATTATCAGAATAATTTAGAGTATAAGTTCCTGCTGCAGCATGAATTAAATTTTGGCTAGTATTTGAATTTGACCAATTGTAAGTATATGGTAAAACACCACCCGCTAATGTTGTATTAATTGAGCCTGTTGCAAATCCATTACATAATGGTGAAATTGTTAAAGCTGAATAGGTTAGTTCTGTTGGCTCAATTAAAGTAGTGTCGGCTGATGCAAGGCAAAGATTTTTATCCCTAACTGTCACTGTATATGAACCAGCACCAATATTTATTAAATCCTCTGTATTTGAATTATTACTCCATGTATATAAATTATTGGTTATGCCACCTGTTGCTGTAATATAGATAGACCCATCGTGGTAACCCTTGCAACTTATATTATAACCATTGTAATTACTTACAGAATCAATATGAACTTCAAAGGGAGTTGGTTCGCTTATTGCAAAGCTTAATTGATCGGTACAGCCATTAATATCTGAAACTACTACTGCATAATTCCCTGCAGTTAAATTTGAAATATCTTGACTTGTAGCGGAGTTTGACCAATTGTAATTATAATTTCCAGTTCCACCATTTACAGTTATATCAATATAGCCATCGTTATTGCCATTGCAACGGATATTAAATCCATTAAAGACACTTTGACTAAATAATTGTGCGTCTAATTCATTTGGTTGCGTTAGAGTTAAATTAACTAAAATATTACACCCATTAACATCAGAAACAGTAACACTGTAAGTTCCTGCTCCCACATTTGTTAAAGCTGCATTTGTTTGTGTTGGAACTGAAGACCAAGCGTAAGTATAGGGCGTTGTACCACCTATTGCAGTTACACTGGCAGAGCCGTTAGATAAACCAAAACAACTAATATTTTGTCCGTTGTAGTTTGAAGTAACAGAAGTAGTAGCTCCTATAGCTATAGGTTCAGAAACCGTAATGGAATTTGCAATCGTACATCCATTTGCATCAGTCATCATAACGCTATAAGTTCCTGCACCAACACCGGTCAATAAAGTTCCTGTTTGAACAGGATTTGTAGTCCAAGTATAAGTATAAGGCGCTGTACCATTAAAAGCTGTAGCAGTAATTGATGCATTAGTAGCACCAAAACATGTTACTTGCTGACCGTTATAGTTTGATATAACTGCCATGCT
>JBIKOX010000202.1:0-5170 GCA_044357775.1 Bacteroidia bacterium
TGCTACTCAAACAGTAAGTGTTAGTTTATGCACAGGTATTATAGAATTAAATAGTACATCTGTTTCTGTATATCCTAATCCAGCTGAAAATAGTATTAATGTTTTGATGGATGCTTCATTAGTAAATAACGCTAGCATTGAATTATATGACGCTATAGGCAAATTGATAATGACAGAAAAGGTTCTGAATTCTAATACAGCTATTTTTATCAATCATTTATCCAAAGGTATTTATACATTAAGAGTCGTATCTAATGGAAATCAAACTGCAAAGCGAATTATAAAAGAATAATTTTTAAAAATTAAATTTATAATCTAACCCCCTTGAGTTATCTCTTGGGGGTTTCTTTTTTTAGAACGCCACTAAAAATTAATTGGATGGTTGATACTGTAGCTTGAATGATGCAAAAAAATATTAGAGAGTAATTTCTATCACAATTCAAGTCATATATCAAAAGTTAGTATTTTATTTTTTATGTTCGTTTTGCTTTAGTAGTTCCTTTATTTCGTGGATGGTTAAAGCAATTTTTTGCTTATGAATTATTGAGTGGCAATTTGGACAAACAGGTCGAAGGTCTTTAACGGGATCAATTTCGTATAAATTTCCAATTGTTGCAACTTGCTTTAAATGGTGAACGTGAATAAATGATTTACCAATTTGCCCGAATTTGTTTTCAAAGTTAAAATCGCAAACAACACACGAATATCCATAGTGCTCTAAGCACTTTTTTCTCGCATAAGGATTGCGCTCATATTTTGTTATAGAAACTTGGCTTGGAGTCCCCTCTGTATAGGCTTTTTGAATGGCATTGTCATTTGTAATGAAAGGATTATGTCGAATTTTTTGAGTTGTCAAAAAATTAAACCAAACGGCTTCAAGTTCGTCAACTATTTCAGGTTTGATTAAGTTTCCTGAGCCCATAGGACGCCAATTTTGTTTAGCGATGTTTCCAGTCATTAACTCTTCAACTTGCAATATTGGTTCATTTGCAGCATTAAGGATGACTTCAAAGTCAACATCAAGATACAACGCGTCTTTATTGTCACCGCTCCAATGCTTTTCGCTAAATGGCGCTGAAGTTGCAAAACCAGCGGCAACTATACCTTTAGGTTCTGTGCCAACTTTTAATAAAAAAATTCTATCGCCTTGTTGAATGGATTTTGCATTACCACAGCTCCATCGTTGGGAGCACTTACCCGTAAAGTCAACTTGATTAATGTCTTGTTCAATAGTCGGCCAACTCCACTTTTTTGGATTCCATAAAAGAAGATAAGTGCTCATTATTTATTTTCTTTGGATTTACACTTTATTATTTTTCTTAATTTGGCGTTATTGGATTTATTCGAATTGCCTCATTTGTAAAATTTATTGAAAGGTATACATTAACAGGAAATAACTAATAAGATGATTAAAAATAAGATTAACCAATACTAATATCCAAACACATCATTTAATGTTAAATACTTCACTGTACCATATTTTTCTAATGTTTTAATATCTAGTAGTTCTTTTTTTCCTAAAATCAAAATGGTAGCCGGCTTGTTTTTAATTTTAGAATCCTGAAATTTTTTCACGTCATCGTAAGTCATTGTTGAAACTTGTGAGTAAACATCTTTTCTTATATCAGCCTTCAAACCAAATTTTTCGGCATCTAAATAATTAAATAATATATCTGCTTTATTAATACGTTCGGTTTTAATGCCCTGTAAAATTGACTCTTTTGCAGCACCAAATGCAATATCAGATTTAGGTACATCATTAAGCAAATTCATCATACCTGCCATTGCTTCTGGCAATTTATCGGCCTGAGAGCCTATGTACGAAAAATTATAAAATGGCACTTTAGGATCTCTTGGCGCCCTGTAAGTTGAATAACAAGAATAGGCTAATGCCTTAGATTCTCTTAAATCTTGAAAAACAACCGAACTCATTCCGCCCCCAAAATATTCATTATACATATTTATTACGGGAATATTTTTTGCATCAAATTTATCGCCTTCAGTTAAGATAACAATTTCCGCTTGTTTCATATCATAATCAACGACATAAACTGTATTATTAAAAACCTGATTAACAAAATTGGCTTCAGCTGGAACTGGCTTTAAACCTGTTTGCGGAATTATATGAACTGCATTTAAAACATCTTTAATATCTCCAACCAACTTAGGCCCATAGTATAAAATTTTATGTTGGTACGACATTAATGATTTTATTAATGCGGCTATTTGCTCGGGTTGAAGTTTATTTAATTCTTCTTCTGATAGCATATTGGTTGAAGGATTGGAAGCACCAAATTTCGCATAGTTTACCATCATTTTTTGTAAAATTGTTCGTTTATCTTGTTTAGCATCGCTCCTTTTTTTAATAATATCTGATACTAAATTTTTTAAAGTTTCATTATCAATTTTTGGCTCAACAAATAAACTTTCAAATAAACGAGTTGCCTTTTCAAAATTCTCATTTAGTCCGGTTAAGCTTACCCAAGTTTGATTTTCTGCATAAAACACATTAAAGGAACAACCTAATTTGTATAACTCTTGTTGCACTTCGGCAGGAGTAAGTTTACTAGTTCCTAAGTAAGGAATATAATCTATAGCAACTGGCAACATCTTGTTATTATTAGTGCCCATATCAAAAGCATAATATAAATCAAACAATTGATTTTCGGTATTCTGACTATAAAGCAATGGTATGTTTGCATTAAGTTCCGCCTTCATTACATCCTTTTCATAATCAATAAATTTTGGTTGCATTTCGGCTGTTTTTGCAGCTAAAATATTTTTTACAAATGGCGACTGATCATTTCTATTAACTTCTACGGGAGTAATTTGTGGTTTTTCTACTTTTTGAATATTTTGATCCTCACCAATGCGTTTATAGGCAACTACATAATTATTATTGCTGTAATTTGCTTTAACAAAATCAATCACCTCTTGCTTTGTAATTTTCGATAAACGATCGATTGAATTAATAGCGTATTGCCATTTTGTATCATTTACAAACGCATCAACAAAGGCCATTGCACGAGATTGATTATTTTCTAACTCTTTGGTTTTTTGCAATTTCATATCTGTAATAACTGCATTCATTAACCAATCTGGAAATTCTCCTTTTTTTAATACTTCTAATTGTCCTAACAACAAAGCTTCTGATTCTTCTAATGTTTGGCCTTCTTTAGGCTCTGCAAATAAAATGTGCATGGAATAATCTTTTAATACATAAGAGTAACTTCCACTGCTTAATACTTTTTGCTGTTGATTTAAATTTAAATCTAGCAATCCTGCTCTGCCATTACTTAAAAGTAAATTGATTAATGTAATCATATCAGCATCTTTACTATCAGCTCCCGAAAATCTCCAAGCCATTGCTATATTGGCGGCATCTGGCCCAATAATTTCTTTAACAACTTTTTGAGTAATAGGTTCTTCTTTTTCAAACTTATAAGGAGCTACTGGTTTTGATTTCATAGACCCAAAATTCTTTTCAATTAATTTAATGGTAGCATCTGGGTCAAAATCTCCACTTAAACAAATAGCCATATTATTGGGAACATAGTTTGCATTAAAGTATTTCATAATTTCCCTCATCGAAGGATTTTTTAAATGATCAATTGTTCCTATAGTTGTTTGCGTGCCATATGTATGCTTTTTAAATAGGCCTTCAAACACGGCTTCCCATAGCTTATTATTATCATTATCTAAACCTCTATTTTTTTCTTCATAAACGGCTTCTAGTTCGGTATGAAATAATCTTAATACAGGTTTGCGGTAACGTTCTGCTTCTATGGCCAACCAATTTTCTAATTGATTAGAAGGAATATCATTCACATAAACCGTTTGATCAAATGAAGTAAATGCGTTTGTTCCTTGTCCACCAATGCCTGCAAGCATTTTATCGTACTCATTAGCAATGGCATATTTTGCAGCAACACCTGAAATACTATCTATGCGATGATAAATGTTTTTTCGCTTGGTTGCATCTTTAGTTTGGCGATATATTTCATATAACATCTGTATTTTTGCTACTTCAACTGATTCTTTGGCAAAATCTAACGTTCCAAATTTGTCGGTGCCTTTGAAAACCATATGCTCTAGGTAATGAGCTAAACCCGTTGCTGTTGCCGGATCATTTTTACTTCCTGCTTTTACAGCAACATATGTTTGAATCCTAGGTGCATTTTTGTATACGGTCATGTACACTTTTAAGCCGTTTTTTAGTGTGTAAATTCTTGCCTTGAACGGATCATTTAAAGCGTATTCAAAATTAAGTGATGGAACAGGTGAACCATCTTGAATAGCGGAAGAAGGTTTTGTATTACCGGGCTTAGTTTGAGCTAATGCAGTAATTGCCAAAAAGGCAAATGAAAAATGTAGTAAAGATTTTAATGGAATCATTTTTTTTAAGTTTAGACCTCTAAGTTATATAAAATAAACTATTTAGAATTATGGATAACTAAATACTTATAGCAAACTAAAAATAGTTGTGATTTTAACAAATAGTAGTATTTTTAGCTCAAAATAATAATATGGAAACTACAGCTTTTAAAAAACTCCTTAAATTTAACGGAGATCATGGTCAGTTAATTGGCTTAAGAATTTTAAATAACATCTTGACAGCTTTAACCTTAGGGATTTATTATCCTTGGGCAAGAGCGGCTTATTTAAAATATGTATATGGCGAAACAGAATATTTAGGAACTCGCTTTGTATTTCATGGCACGGGCAAAGAAATGTTTATAGGATTTATTAAACTAATTGGAGTTATAATTGGATTAATAATATTTTTTTTAACGTGTGCGTATTTTAATTTTACTATTGGTGTACTTATAATTTATATTGCAATTTTCATTTTGATTCCTATTGCCATTCATGGTTCAAATAAGTACCGCTTGTCAAGAACTTCATGGAGAGGAATCCACTTTGGTTATAGAGGCGATTTAAAAGAGTTTATTAAATTGTATATAGTGCAGGTACTTTTAACAATAATTACTTTTGGAATTTATGGATCATGGATGCAAGTAAAAGTGTCAAAATATATCATGCAACATACTCGCTTTGGTAATATTGAATTTAATTTTGTTGGAGAGGGCGCTAATTTATTTGTAATTAAATTAAAAGGTGTTTTTTTAATGATACTTACGTTAGGAATTTATTCGTTTTGGTATTACAA
>JBIKOX010000203.1:0-5153 GCA_044357775.1 Bacteroidia bacterium
CTTGGGAGCATAATTATCTTGAAAAAATTATTAATGAATTAAATGATTTTAATGCTACCATTAAAATTATCCCAGATGTCTATGATATTTTATCCGGTCAGGTAAAAATGAATTCAATATCTGACACCGCTTTAATTGTTATAAACAGACAAGTGATGCCTAACTGGCAGCAATCAGTAAAGCGCTTTATTGATGTTACAGCTTCTGTATTTGTAATAATTGCCTTTAGTTGGGTATACTTAATTTTAATGTTTCTTGTAAAATTAGGCTCTAAAGGGCCAATGTTTTTTAAACAAGAAAGAATTGGAAAAGACGGAAAACCTTTTAACATTTTAAAATTCAGAACAATGTATATTGATGCCGAAAAATTTGGTCCGTCTCTCTCTAAAAAAAATGATCCACGAATTACAAAGCTAGGAAATTTTTTAAGAAAAGTAAGGTTAGATGAAATTCCTCAATTTTATAATGTCATAATAGGCGATATGAGTTTAGTTGGACCCAGACCAGAACGTAAATTTTTTATTGACCAAATTGTTGTTCACGCTCCGCATTATGTGCATTTACATAGAGTTAGACCCGGCATTACGGGTTACGGACAAGTAAAATATGGCTACGCCGAAAACATTGAACAAATGGTTTCGCGAGTTAAATTTGATTTATTATACATCGAAAACATGAGCTTAATTATCGATTTTAAAATTTTAATTCATACTGTTTTAATTGTCATCCAGGGAAGAGGAAAATAAAAATGTTGAATTTTTAATTTTAAATGTTGAATTTTACAAAAAATTAAAAAATGAAAATATTAATTACGGGAGGTGCAGGTTTTATTGGTTCTCACTTAGTGAGATTATTTGTAAACAAATATCCAAATTATACAATTGTTAATCTTGATAAATTAACTTACGCCGGTAATTTAGCCAACCTAACTGATGTTGAAAATAAACCCAATTACACTTTTGTAAAAGGTGACATAGTTGATGCAACATTTATTAATAAACTATTTGCTGACCACCAATTTAATGCAGTTATTCATTTAGCCGCCGAAAGCCATGTGGATAGAAGTATTACAAATCCTTTAGAGTTTGTTTATACAAATGTTATTGGAACCGTAAATTTATTAAACGCCGCTAAAGAATTACACAAAGCAGATCCATCAAAATTTACTAAATTTTATCATGTGAGTACCGATGAAGTTTATGGTTCGTTAGGCGATACCGGTTTATTTACCGAAACAACATCCTACGACCCACATAGCCCCTACTCTGCTTCTAAAGCAAGTTCCGATCATTTTGTCAGAGCCTATCACGACACTTATAAATTACCATGTGTAATTTCTAACTGTTCAAATAATTACGGACCTTTTCATTTTCCCGAAAAATTAATTCCGTTATGCATTAACAACATTAAAAATAACAAACCATTACCTATTTATGGCAAAGGCGAAAATATTAGAGATTGGTTGTTTGTTGAAGATCATGCACGTGCTATTGATGTTATTTTTCATACAGCTGCATTAGGCACTACTTATAACATTGGTGGGCATAACGAATGGACTAATATTGACGTAATTCGTTTATTATGCGATATGATGGATGAAAAATTAGGAAGAGCAAAAGGAACTAACCAACAATTAATTACTTATGTAACCGACCGTGCTGGACATGATTTACGTTACGCAATCGATTCATCTAAACTACAAAATGAATTGGGATGGAAACCATCTTTACAATTTGAAGAAGGTTTATCAAAAACCGTAGATTGGTATTTACAAAACGAAGAATGGTTGACTAACGTTACTTCTGGCGCATATGCTAACTATTACGAAAAACAATATCAATAGAATTACGAAGTGCGAATTACGATTTTTGAAATAATATTAATTCGTACCTCGTAAATCCAAATTAATAAAATGGTTTTTAGCAGCATTACATTTTTAGTTTATTATTTACCCATTTTTTTATTGGCCTATCATTTAACGCCACATAAATTTAAAAATGCTTGCCTCCTTATTTTCAGTATTGTATTTTATGCTTGGGGAGGACCAAAATTTATTTTCGTTATTCTTGGCACTACCTTTTTAGATTATTTTTTGGTTAGTAAAATGGCCGAATCAAAATCGGAAAAAACTAAAAAACAATTCCTTGTTTTGTCTTTATTAATGAACTTAGGTTTACTATTTTATTTTAAGTACTCCAACTTTTTTATTGACAACATTAACGGCGCTCTAAGTTTAGCAGGCATCAAAGAAATATCCTGGTTAAAAATTGTATTACCTATTGGTATTTCATTCTATACATTTGAAAGTGTAACTTATGTAGTGGATGTTTACAGAGGCATTCACAAACCATTAAAAAACTTTTGGCATTACCAAACTTACATTTTATTGTTTCCTAAATTAATTGCAGGGCCAATTGTACGTTACCACGATATTGCCGATCAAATTACCAACCGTGAGAAAAACTATACCGCCGATATAAAATTAAGCGGCTTTTATACATTTTGCATTGGCTTGGCTAAAAAAGTAATCATTGCTAACACCATTGGTGCACAAGCAGATGATGTTTTTAAATTAGATGTGCAACATATAGATTCTGCTGCTGCTTGGGTTGGAGCAATAGCTTACACATTTCAAATTTATTTTGATTTTAGTGGTTATAGCGATATGGCTATTGGGCTTTGTAAGATGATTGGAATTCGTTTACCCGAAAATTTTAACAATCCTTATTTATCGTCAAGCATAACTGAGTTTTGGCGAAGATGGCACATCACTTTAGGCGCGTGGATGAAAAACTATTTATATATTCCGTTAGGAGGTAATAAAGTTAATTCCAAATATAAATTGTACCGTAATTTATTTATTGTGTTTTTACTTTCCGGTTTATGGCACGGCGCCAGTTGGAATTTTATTATTTGGGGAGCTTTTCATGGCTTGTTTTTAGTGATGGAACGATTGTTTTTATTAAAAGTATATGATAAAATTGGCAAAGTAATTTCAACAGTAATTACTTTTTTAATAGTAGTAGTTGGTTGGGTTTATTTTAGAATAGAAGATTTAAGCCAAGCTAACCATATTATAAAAACCATGTTTAGTTTTAATTTTACAGATGGAAAATTTGCGTTGCATAACGATTTTTATTTCTCATTAAGTTTAGCAGTTTTCTTTTCGTTTTTTGCTTTTATACCATTTACCAAAAATATACAAACCAAAGTGTATGGCGAAAATCATACAACTGTTTCAAATGTTTTACTATTAAGTACAAGCATCCTTTTATTTTATATATCGTTAAGTTACATAGCAGCCTTAGATTTTAACCCATTTATTTATTTTAGATTTTAAAAAATGGCTAAAACTAAATCCTATAATTTATTTGTGCTTGTTGCTTTTGCAACACTCGCATTTCCTATGATTGCGGGCTGGATGCAAAAAGACAACAAGCCTAATTTAATTGGTATTGTTATTAATAATGTAAACCCCGATACTTTATTAAAACAAGATAAAGGCATGTGGTTTAGCGGAGAATATCAAAACTTAAAAGACGATTATAACAATGACCATTGGGCATTTAAGGAAAAGTTTGTGCGTTTAAATAATCAATTTTACTACAGAGCCTTTAACCAAATACGCGTAAATTCGTTTGTGTTAGGTAAAGATAATTATGTATACAGCGAGGGTTATATTTTTTCGGCCTTTGGTGATGATTATGTGGGAGAACAAAAAATTGTAACCAAATTACAAAAAGCTAAAGTTGTTCAAGATTCTTTAAAACGAAAAGGAATAGATTTATTATTGGTGTTTGCACCCGGTAAAGGCGAATATTGTATAGAGCAAATTGAAGACAAATATAAACACACACCAAAAACAACAAATTACCAAACCTACATTGCTAATTCAAAAAAATTAGGATTAAATGTGTTAGACTTAAAAGCTTATTTTCAAAAACTAAAACCCACAACTCCTTATCCGTTATTTCCAAAATTTGGGCATCATTGGAGTTATTATGGCGAATGTTTAGCTGTAGATACGATTATTGGAACTATTGAAAAACTGCACCATTGCGATATGCCAGATATAGTTTGGAAAAAAATAGATGTAGTTGATACGTCCAGAAGCCGCGATGCAGATGTATTAAAAAGCATGAACTTATATGAAAATCCGGAACAAAAAATGAAACTAGCTTACCCGGACGTCATGTTTGAGCAAGATACTTTAAAAAACCAAACGCGTGTATTAACCATTTCTGATAGTTATTGGTACGGCCCAGTTTATATGGGAGTTGGCCAAAATTGTTTTGCTGGCGGACAGTTTTGGTACTACTACAATAAAATAATACCAAACCCTAGCGCAATCGAAAAAGTTGAAGTGTGGCAGTTAGATTTAAAACAAAATATAGAAAGCAACCAAGTAATTATGTTGTTATATTCTGATGGTAATTTACCAAGCTTTGCTAATACCTTTATTGAAGATGCTTATGAACTTTACACCAACCCAACATCTTATTATGCAAGGGTTGCTAAAAGTAAAAACATAAAGCAGTTCGAAAAACAAATCAGGGAAAAACCTATACTCTTAAAAAAGTCCACAAAAAAATCTCAGGATTTACAAATTCCTTTGGACTCCGCTATTAAGTTAGACGCTATGAAATTAGCTGGAGTTAATTAATTTTTTTGAGTTCCACAATCATTTATTTTTTGTACTTTGTGTGTACTTAAAATCAACACATGAAAAAAAAACTACTTCTGTTTATTTGCACTATAGGTTTACTAAATTCCCATAAGGCTCAAACTTACTCAAGCCTAAATATTAATTTATTAGCGCATCTTGCTCCCGAAACAGATAATACAGGTTCAGATGGAAGAAAGTATTCTGGATGTTGGGGCTGGTATCAAGCGGTAAAAAATAAAGAGTATGCCATTGTTGGCACAAGTAGTAAAACATATTTTGTTGATGTTACAGTTCCTTCAAGCCCAGTTGTTGTTGATTCAGTAAAAGCAAAACATGCAGGCTGCACTTGGCGAGAAATTAAAACATATCAAAACTATTGTTACATCGTTAGTGATGATGCGCCACCTAACAGTTTTCAAATTGTTGATATGCAGTATTTACCAGATTCTGTTCATGTGGTTCATAATGGCACAACTTATTTTGAGCG
>JBIKOX010000039.1:0-18046 GCA_044357775.1 Bacteroidia bacterium
GAGCGACCATGCAGCGAAGATATAATGAACGACCAAATCAAATTGATAATTACTTTTGGGAAAGTATTGTATTTGGAGTTGCCCGCTATGGCTATCGCTACCAAAAACAAGACGATGGTTTTTTTGTGAGAGCTGCATTAACACCCATTTTTATGAGTAGTGATACTGAAGGATTTCACTCTAATTATTTTCAGTTTTGGGCTGGTGTAAGTTTGGGAGCGAGTTTTTTAAAAAAAGAATACGAATATGAGCGAAAACACGAATCTGTGTAAGCCAAAAAATTACTTATTCATTTCCATTTGTAACTGATACTTCAATGATTTTAATTTCAAATACGGAATCTTTAAAACATTTCTGTTTTTTGTTTTTAAATACACTTCATTCATCACCCATTGAATAGCATATTGGTAATATTGCTTGGGATGAGTTCTTTTAAAATCAATGTCTCTGTCGGTGGATGTTTCCCATTCTAAACTCTGCTCTAAAAATTCATTTTTTACTTCATTATAAAGTTCCGTTCCTTTAATGGGATAGGCAATAGTAATCGTATACTGGGAAGGATTAGATTGCACCAAATGCTCAATCGTTTCTTTAATATCTTGTTTAGTTTCTCCTGGATAACCCAACATAATAAATGTTCCCGCTTCCAAACCATGTTTCTTGGCTAAGCGAATCATTTCTCGTGTTTGCATTACATCTACCCTCCTATCCATGGCGTCAATAATTTTTTGAGATCCACTTTCGGCTCCAACCCACACTCTGAAACAACCGCTGGCTTTTAAAGTCTTAATCACTTCTTCATTTAATCTATCTGCTCGTGAAATAATTTCATAAGGAATAATCGCATCCTGTTTTTTAACTTCTGCAGCAAATTCTGTTAGCCACTTATGATGAATTGTAAACACATCATCTACAAACCAAATCATATCAGGATTGTAAGTGTCTTTAATGTGTTTCATTTCTTGAGCAACCAACTGCGGAGAGCGTCTGCGATAAGTTCCACCATAAACCGCTCTGCTACACCACTTACAAGTATACGGGCAACCACGCATGGTATTTACACTCATCATACTATAGCCATGATGGATTTTCCAACCATTTAAATAAGGATTGAAATCAATTTTTTCTCTAGCAGGAAAAGGTAAAACATTTATATCTTTTATTAAAGAACGCTCAGGTGTGGTGATTACTTTTCCATTTTCTATATAAGCGAGGCCTTTGATACTAGAGATTGTCATGCTTAGTTGAGTTGGAGCATCTGTAATTTTTATCGCATTTATTAATTCCAAAGTTGTTTCTTCACCTTCACCAATAATAATAAAGTCGGCTCCATAATTCAAAAAATTCTCTGTATGATTTCTAACTTCTGGTCCGCCAAGAATTATTTTTGTATTTCTTAGTAACGGTTCAGTTTTTATGTACTTAATAATTTTAAGCACATTCAACTTCGTCATTAAATTAGTATAAATAGCTACAACATTTGGAGTCGTTTCAATTAATTGTTCTTTTAATTTTTCTAAGGTAGAAAAAGTAGAATCAAATACGTCGTTCTCATAACCATGTTTTTCGAGAAAAGCAGAAATATACAAAATTCCCAAAGGCACATAAGGCCTCATGATTTGTAGTTCCTTTGGATCTTCACTCAAAAAATAACCGTGTGTAAAAAGAATTTTCATTTGTTATAAAAATACGTCTTTATTTCTTCTTAAAAACAATTAAGTAATGATCGGCATAGTTTGACAAAAATGCAAAATTACCAAACAATTTATCTAATAATTTCAAAAAACCAAACAGTCCTTTTCTTTTTATAAAATAAGATTCCAGATAAGACGGTGGCACAAATAGGCCAACAGGTTTAGCAGAAATGTAATTGTAATTTTCTTTAAACAACAGTTTCATGTCGTCTGGACTGTAATAATAAGTTTTAAAGGGATTACCATTGATGATCGCTTCAACACCGTCTTTATTTCTACGACGGCTTGCTTTTATCCTATCATTTTTATATCTAAAGAAAAAGGTTTCCCATTTACAATTAGTTCCCATAATAACAAAAGCCAATTGATCAGAAGATTTTTGAACTTGCTCACAACCGTTTTTAAATTTTTGGAGTTCCTCGTTATTTAAACAATTTAATCCTCCAAAATTTGAAAAAATGATATTGTATCTATTTGGAGCTAGAGATGAAATATTTTGGGCTGGCAATTGCCTAAAATCAACTGCATTGGTAGAAGTTTTGTTTTTAGCCACGTCAATCATGCCTTGAGAAATATCAGTTGCTAAAACTGTTGCGACTTGCTTTGCTAGCCACAATGCATCTGCTCCTGTGCCACAATTTATTTCGAGCACAGATTTATTATGTAACCCTATTAGTAATAATAGTTTCTGATATACTTGCAAGCGTTGTGCCTTACCAATTAGAGAATTAGTAAAATGATTGTCATAGCTTTGAGCGTAGGTGTCAAAATTTTGCTGTTGCATTTGGCTCAATTTGTTTCAGTTTCAGTTTCTCGATAAATTCTTGTGGAATTATTTTAATTAACGATAGAGTGTTTTTTAAATTTAATCCAGTTGGCTGAGAAAATAACTTTCTAGCGGATTCATAACCAATTTGTTTTCTATAACGGCGATGGATATAACGTTGCAACTGTTTATAAAACTCGGGCTTATAGGTGTTTTTAAACATCATATCCAAATCATCACTATCAGTCCAATTGCTCTTAACCTTTAATTGTTCTTTTACTTTATCATAAAATGCTGTTCCGGGCAAAGGGTAAGAAACTGAAATGCCGATATCATCTGGCAATAAATCTTCCACCATTTTAACAGTTAGTTTAATATCATCCATTGTTTCTTCTAAATAGCCTATTTGCAAAAACAGAGAAACTTGAACTTTATTTTTTTTCAATAAACGAGTCGCTTCATAAATCTGTTCTACTTTAGTGCCTTTGTCCATGGCATCCAATATTTTTTGAGAACCACTTTCTGCGCCCATCCAAACCATGGTGCAACCACTATTAGCTAAGTGTTTAATATTATCTTCTTCCAATAATAAATCAGCGCGACTTTGTATCTTATAGCTAACCTTAACATTTTCTTTTTTGATATAATATTCAAAATCTTTTAACCAATTAGGCTTCAATCCAAAAATATCATCAGCAAACCAAATGTGAGTAAATCCAAATTGCTGCTGCCATTTTTTAATTTCTAATACGATATTTTCGGGACTGTGTGAATTATAACGATTACCATAAATCGGTTTCGCACACCAATTGCATTTGTAAGGACAACCGCGTGTGGTTACAAAATTTAGGGAAAAATAACCGTGGTTACCTAACCACATTTTTTTGTAAGGAGTAATGTCAAGTAAATCCCAAGCAGGAGGTGGTAATACATCCAAATCTTTAAGAACTATTCTTGCAGGTGTTTTTGTAAGATTTCGATTATTTTCAAATGCTATGCCAGAAATATTTTCAAAAGAAATTTTATTTTTATAAGATTTACATAATTCTAATACGGTTTGTTCTGCTTCACCAATAACAACTACATCCGCTCCGTGTTTTAAATAGTCTTCTATTTGGTCTGTGGCATCTGAACTAGAAACAATAACTTTGCATCCTCTGGATTTTGCGTAAGCCTGCATATCAAAACATGCTTCACGCATATTTGTCAAACACATTTTGGTGAGGTAATTAAAGCCATCATCGTAACTTATAAAAATATCGGGTTTAAATTCATCAATCGTTTTTTGAATATCCTTTGCTGAATCACTAAACATTGTATCAAATAACATAACATCAAAACCATGTTGGCGTAAATAAGACATGGCATATAGCGTTCCCAAGGGTGGGTAAGGCATAGCAGTTTTAAATTGCTTTGTGTCAAATTTCAAGAAATAGCTATGTGTGAAAAGGATTTTCAATTACTTTAAAATTACTTGAAATTTTAATTCGAAATCCCTTATTTTTTCTGAAAACATTTGCAATACCTTATTTTGGAAACCAAATGTATGTCTTTTACATACATGCTTTCTTGAACGAAACTGAAGTTCAAAATCTTCATGACTCATATCTGGGTATTTTTTTCTCCAACGATTTAATGTCATGTTCAGAAATACAGAATCCATCCAGTTACCAAACTTTCCTGCAAAAAAGAATTCAATCAATTTTTTAAGTCTAGACTCTTGAATCTCCGAATCTGAAATACTCATCGCTTCATTTTTATTCATAAAATACTCCTTATACCAAAAATTATTTTGAAGTAACTTTTCATAAAGTGGGTGATTAAAGGTAGGAATAAGATATGCTAATTCTGTTGCTACAAAAAGATTTTGATCATTAATTGTCAAATCTGCTTCTGATATAAAATAATTTAAACAATATAATTTTTGTTTTTCTTTAGAAAACAATTTGAATAATAGAATGTATAATGTACGACTAATCCACAATCGATTTGGTTTTGTGATTATAAAGAAATCGAAGTCACTATTCTCATCAAAATAATTTTTTGATAAACCTCCAGAAATGCAAACTCCAGAAACAAATGGAAAATTAGAGATTTTTTTACTTATCTCATTTGCCTTTACAAGCATTTTTTTTGCTTGCTTGTTTCCTTTCATTCTTCTTTCTGTGTTCGTAATTATTGAATCGCATGTAGAGTAAAAATTACTTGATTGCTTAACAATTCCAATACTCAAAAGAGTTTGTAATTCTTGTTCAATTGTTTCGTGTGTAGTTAAAACTGCTATGTTTTCATAAATCTCGCGAGAAGATAAAGGATAACTAAACACATCAAAATATAGAAGTGTTTTTAATATTTCCTTTTGGATATCTGTAATGAGAATTGTAGCCGTCAATTTATTGTATTAATTAATAAACACCCTTAACGTTATTTCAAATATATAGTTTTTTTCCCAAGCAATCTTTTTTTCATTACTCAAAATAAACTCACAATTATGTTTTTCCGCTATTTGTCTAATACGTATTAAATCACAATTTTCTGCAAGAACCATATAACATTTCCCAAGAGGTTTTAAATACTTTGGTAGGTACTTAAAAAATTTAATGAAAAACTCGCCATTTTCTCCACAATTCCAAGCATACTGACTTTCATTTGTTACAGGATTAAAAAAGTAAGGAGGGTTAATGGCAATAATATCAAATAACTGCTCAGGCACTTTTTCAAATCCATCAGATTGTAGTACATAAAAACTATCCATATTTTCTGTTTCAAAATTCTGTTTCAAATTAAATATGATATTATCAACTGCTTTTAAATCAATATCGAAACAACATACATTTGCTTTTTTGCTGAATGCTACAAGGCTAATCAATCCACTTCCTGCACATGGTTCGCAAAATGATTTCCCTTGAAGATCCAATTGTTCAATAAAAGCCGCAAGGTATTTAGAACTAAAGAAAAAACTCGGATGGAAAACACCAGACACAATTTTTAATTTTAAGTTTTTATACCTAAATGTTGTATCAAACTTTAAATACTGCTTAATAAGCGGTTTAAAAAAAATATCTGTAAGTCTCTTGCTTAACATTAAAAGCCTTCGGTTTCTGGTTGACGATATTTCCAAATTCGATGAAAGAATCTAATTTCCTTTGGGAATGCATAAATACCTGATTCATAACGCCAAGAACTAATGGTTTTTATGATTTTACGTTTAAGAGGTGTTAATCGTATATCAGAGCAACTTGGATATTTGCCATTCAATACTGTTTCAAAATTCCTAATCTTATCAATCATATAAGGCTTAAGCCATGGCGTTAAAGGGTTTTTACGCAAATCAAACTTTTCCCATTGTGGACTAATCCAGTCTTCTAGTTTTTCCGGAAACTTAAAACCTGATGAAATCACGGTCTCATACAATTCTGAGCCTTCAGTAGGAACTGGGCTATATGTATAAATAATAATTTCAGTATCAGGATTTACTTTTTTTATTTTCTTAATGAACTCAATATCTTCATCAATTTGTTTGTTCACTTTTTGCTCATTATCACCGGGCATTCCTAATACAAATGAATACTCAGGGATAATTTCAAACTTTTTTAAACGTTCTGCAAACTCAATAATCTGTGCTCCAGTTTGCGTGCCACCTTTATCCATTTGCTTTAAAACCTCATCATTGCCGGTTTCGGCTCCAAAGAAAATCATTTTACAACCAGCATCGCTTAATATTTTTAGAGACTCATCCGTGTATTTATTCATGGTGTCAATCCTTGCCTCTCCCCACCAAGTAATTTTTTCAGGGGCAATAAGTTTCGCAAATTCTACTGTCCTTTTTTCAGATACAAAAAAATTATTGTCATGAAATTCTAAAGAGTCGCCTCCATATTTTTGTTTAATATACAATATATCATCATAAATACCTTTTGCAGACTTACCTTTCCATCTTGCATTATAAATAGGTACTACAGCGCAAAACGAGCAGGTAAAAGGGCATCCAAAACTACTATGATAAGCAATCGTTTTTTTACCTAAATATGTTTTACCTAAATATTTAGATATTGGATAAAATTCATTGAGTTTATCATAAGGTAAGGCTGGCAATTTATCTAGGTCTAATAACTCTGCTTTTGCCGTTTTTACAATATTACTTTCATCATCTATATAAATGAGGTTTTTAATATCCTTAAACGTAATTTTATTTTCAATTGCATTAAGTAGAGCTGGAAAACTATGGTCTCCAGGGCCGTTTATAATGAAATCAACAAAGCCAGAATGAAGACATGTTTTGTATTGATTGGATGCGAAATAACCTCCCCAAATTATGGTGGTATTCGGGAACAATTCTCTTATTTTTTTTGAAAAAGGAATTGCTTCCTTAAGCTGCGGGCCAGGCATAACAGTACATCCGAAATAATTGTAATTTCCAGAAGATAAATACGCTTCAATTTTTTTCCAAGGATCTTTTTCGAGATTACCATCTACTATCGCCCATGGGTATTGGTCATCAATACTCGCTGCTACTTGTAAAATGCTGTTGGGTATACGCGCATTAGAATTTGTAGCTCTTGGGTTAAATAATAAAACTCCTTTTTTCAATGAAAATTTATTTAATGAGATTATTATTCTCTTTTATATGAGCGTGAATTGCAAAAACTAGTAAAGAGATAGGAACAAGTAGTAATACCAGCATACTCAACTTTGGCCAGATCGGTTTTTTACTAACTACACATGTTTTCATTAATTCAAAACTGCTCTGATCTTTTTGTTTGTTAATTAGCCCTAACTGCTCTTTATACCTTGCCATGTTGATTTCATAAGCTTTGTAAGGGTCCACAGGCACATTGTAAACCAATCCATTTCCACTTGTGACTGCAGGTTTGATATTATCAATAATAATTTTTTTCACACTATCCATTTCTATGATATCTCGTGTTATTTTTTTCGAAAGGTTGTCAATATTTGAGATTCGCATGCCCCTCAATTTTTGATAGTGAGGATTATTTTCAAGGTAATTAATCAATGCGTCTTGTAATCCTATGAACTTGTTTTGTTCACTCATGTTAAAGGTAATAATCACAGCCTTGCTACTATCAGTTCCTCTCGAATTGAAAATAAGGTCCAATGTTATCTTTTTTAAAAGGGCAGCGTCAATTTCGGGCACATTTAACTCTCCCGCTGTCCCGGCATGATCACTATCTTTCACTAATGACTGAAGATCCATTAACATATTTAAAAAGTACAAATCTTTATCTTCATTGGATTTAATAATAAAAGATCCTGAGTATACTGGCGGCAATGTCAGTTTTAAGACAAGTGAAAGAGTAATCGCTACAAAAACATATACCAGAGATAGTTTATAATGCTTTCTTAATAAAACGAATGGGTATATCACACGATTAATAATGGCTGTAAAATCAATAATGTCGTCTTTTTGTTCCGTCATTGGTAATCTGGTTTTAAATCTATTTATGGTTAAGATACTCAGGTAAATATACTGATAAATGAAATAGTATATATTCATTATTTGAGATAAATATATATATTTTTGTTTGTTACTTTAAACCATATCAGTGATTACACGGCAGTTGAAAATGAACACCATTTGGAGCGTTTTAGATCTGGGCATTTACCCAGTGATGATGATTCTTGCTACTCCAGTTTTCATAAAACATCTAGGATATGAACAATATGGTATTTGGATGATGGTATCCACTATCAATCAGTTTATGTATGTTCTGAATTTTGGGCTGGGTGATTCAACCATAAAAATTATTTCGGGTAATCGGGCTTTCCAAAACACATCCCTGATCACGCAGGGAATAAACCGAAACTGGTCGCAAGCCTTGCTGATATTTCTCTTTGCTATCATTCTCGGTATTGTTATTTCGAGGTCAAGCTTTGTGGAATATTGGTTTCATATTCCTGAACATTTGATTGACTCTACCCGCTTGGTATTGATCCTCGCTTTTACATCAGCAGGCGTTAAATTTTGCGAGATGATTTTATTGAGCATTTTAAAAGGTTACGAGCGCTTTGATATTTCGGCGCAGCTTTCTTTGTTTTCCAAAAATAGCGTTGTATTGGTCAGTATTTTGCTTGCGGCTTTTGGTTATCCGCTATATATTATTTTTTTGAGTACCGTTTTAATCAATGTGATTCATGTTTTAATACAGCTTATTATTATAAAGAAACATTTCTCTTTCCTTAATTTCATGCCTCGCTTGAGCACAAACAAAGCTGTTGCAAGTAAAGATCAGTTCTGGTACTGGCTTCAATCTGCTATTGGCTTACTCGGTTTTTTAAGCGATAGGATAGTAGTTGGTTATTTTACCAATTTAAAAATACTGGGTTTATATTCCCTTGCTTCGTTGATCGGCAGCCAGATACATAACGCCCTGACAGCACTAGGAAGTTTTATGTTTCCAAAAGTAGCTTATGAGCAAAGCCTTAACAAAGATACCTTGCAGTTGTATCACAACTCACGCTTTGTTATTAATTCTGCAGGATGGTTTATTATATTTATTCTGTTACTATCTGGAGACCTGGTTTTTAAATTGTGGCTTGGCGAAGAAAAATTTAATAATAGTATCGAATATATAAATCTATATCTGGTTTACATTGCATTTTTACTTTTAACAATTATTCCGTATCAATTCATCAATGCATCTAACAAGCCCTATTATAATTCTTTATTTGAAGCAGTTTTAAGAACCTTTCATTTGGTGGCCATGCCGCTTGGTTTTCATTTCTTTGGCATTATTGGTTTATTGTGGGGATTAATTATCTCTACAGGGCTCATCATGGTATTTCAGTATTATTATTTTCACAAGTACTTTTTTAACACGCACTCTTTATTAAATGGATTAAAAGTTATTGTTCCTTCATTATGTTTCATTCCATTTATTATACATTGTTATCTGCCAATAAAAATAATAGCTTACGTTTTTCTGCCAATAAGTATTTACCTATTCTATTACAAACCATCCTTTTTAAAATTTGGAAACAAGTAAGACTGATAATTTACGCTTTTCTCTGAAGGTGTCGTTACAAAAACTTGTAGCCTACCTTTATTTTTTCTTTAATTCAGTTGGTTTAAAAGGCGGCTTATTATATACCAATATTCTTAGTCCGTTTTTTCTTGTCTGGATTTACAAGAAGGGATTTATTCGTTATTTGATTTACCCCCTATTGATTGTTTTACCGTTTTCCATCATTCACTATATGATTGGAGTTGATCTGAAAACATTTGTTATTTCGCATATTCTTTTTGCAAGTACGATTATTTTTGTACTCAGTGCTTATATTTATATTTCCAGGTATAGCAGTCTAAAAGATTTGATACGAAAGATTCTGATCTTTAACTTTATTCTGATACTCATAGCAATCCCTTTTTATTTCATGGATTACAGCTATCAAAAATTATTCTGGTATACTAATCTGTTCACAACCCAAAATCCTTTCACGCGTTTATCCTTACTTACGTTCGAATCCTCTTATTATGCGCTACTGTTAATACCTATTGCCTATTATTTTTTATTTGAGATTGGTTTTAATAAAAAGTTAAAGAACAAACGAATGATCTTGCTAATGGTTATATTACCTTTTTTGTTATCTCTTTCTTTTGGCGTTCTTGGTGGTACAATAATCACAGCAGTAATCATGGCATGGTTTAACCGACACCTTTTTGTAAAGCACCGTGCCCTATTTAATCTTATGGCTGCCATTATAGTTCTTACTGTTTTAACGGCAATTATCCTTTTTATTTTCTTTCCAACCAGTCTTCCCGTAGTAAGGATTACAAATATTTTCATGGGATATGATACATCCTCGCGAGGCAGAACCGTTGAAGCTTTTCAAATTGCATGGCTAGTAGCGTGTAAAAAAAGCATTTGGTTTGGTTGTGGCTTAGGTCAGGTAAAATTATTACTGCCCGATATTATGCACACTCATTTCGCTTATTGGGGCAAACTGGACGTATATCGTATTCCAAATACATTTGCCGAAACCTTAGCTATTTTTGGAATTACAGGAATTATAGTAAGGCTTACAGTTATTTTCTATTTATTTTTTAAAACGGGAGTCAATAAAAATTATTTACAATTGTCATTATTTCTTTTCATTTTTATTTACCAGTTTACGGGGAGCTATATTACTAATATAGTGGAATATGTTGTTTGGATCTTTGCGTTTACAAACGTTTTTCCTGAGTTTAATGTTAACCGGTTACCCAATCCTAAAACATGAAGACGGATAGAATAAAAGTGCTAATGATTACAAGACCTAATCTATATTCTGCTCGGGGCGGCGATACGGTTCAGATTATGAAAACGGCTGAATATCTTAAAAAGCTAGACATTGAAGTTGATATTTATACCGAAGGAACTATCAATTATAATAATTATAACTTACTGCACTTTTTTAATGTTATTGACCCCGAAGATATTTTAGGACATTTATACAAGTCAAAATTACCTTATGTGTTATCGCCCATTTATGTTGATTACAGGGAATATGATAAATACCACCGAAATGATCTGATTGGAAAACTAAGTAAGGTATTTAGCCGTGATGCTGTTGAATATTTTAAAACCCTCGCTAAATTTATTCTGAAAGGAGAAAAGGTAAGTTCTAGACGATTCTTTCTAAAGGGCCATAGAGCTTCGGTTATTCATATCTTAAAAAATGCCGAAATACTATTGCCAAATTCGAACAGCGAATTCAGAAGGTTGTATAAAGATTATGGCATCTATAAAAAATACACGTTTGTTCCTAATGCTATTGACGAAACTTTATTTCAACAAAAAGAAGAAACAAAGCGCGATCTTATTATCTGTGTTGGTCGTATAGAGGGTAATAAGAATCAGTTAAATGTGATCAGAGCTTTAAAGGATACAAACTATAACGTGATCTTTATTGGTGCCTCTGCCCCAAATCAAAAAAGCTATTACGAACAGTGTAAAGCGGAGGCTAATTCACGCATGCAATTCATTGATTTTATGCCTCAGGAACAACTGCTTAAATATTACAGCTGCGCTAAAGTGCATGTGCTTGCCAGTTGGTTTGAAACCACAGGCTTAAGTAATTTGGAGGCAGGCGCAATGGGTTGCAATTTAGTAGTTGGCCGCCGTGGCGATGTGGAAGAGTATTTTGATAATATGGTTGAATATTGCGAACCCGACGATTTACAATCAATAAGAACTGCCGTTGAAAAGTCATGGAATAAAGATGCATCTTCAACGTTACAATCCAAAATTTTTAATAACTTTACTTGGAAAGTCGCTGCAAAAATAACGCATGAGGCTTATCAAACTATTTTAAATCATGATACGATTAGATGAGCTAACAAAAAATAAGGAAAAGCACAGACTAGAGTTTTTATTAGCAAAGCCTTTTCCTCATTTAGTAATAGATGGTTTTTGCGAAAAAGAAAAATTAGAACAGCTTCATAAAGAACTTCCTGAAATACAAACTAAAAGTAGGGATTATGTATTTGCAGCCAATAAATTCGAAAAATCAAAATTCAGTAACGTGTCACCTTTATTTGAAGAACTTCACGAAGATCTGATCTCACCTGAATTTGAATTGTTCTTAAAATACATTACCAACCATGAAGTGTTTATTGATAAAGCGTTTCATGGTGGCGGAATTCATCAAGGGAAAAAGAAAAGTTTTCTTGATATGCATCTTGATTTCAATTATCATCCCCTTCATAAAAATTGGTGCAGATATTTAAATTTATTATTGTATTTAAATAAAGACTGGAAGCCGGAATATGGCGGACATTTAAAAATTCAAGATCTACGGACCTCTGAATCAAATGATATCGAAGTACCTTTTAATAGAATGGTGATTCAGTTAACTAATAGTTACACATTACATGGGTATGATGTAACAAATTTTCCAGATGGCATTTTTAGAACATCTATTGCCTCCTACGCTTATATGGAACATCAGTATATTGTTGAAAAACCACGTACAACCGATTGGCATGTTGGAGAAGGGAAACCTGTTAAACAATTTTTAGCAAGCATCTATGATCCAGCTGTAAAAATTAAAAATAAATTATTTGGCAGTGGTACAGTCAAAAACCAATAGTTGTTTATAAATGAAAATTGCAATCATTGGCACACGTGGAATTCCTAATAACTATGGTGGGTTTGAACAGCTGGCCGAATACTTATCAGTAATTTTATCGAATGATGGTTATGAGGTTACTGTATACAACTCATCATTACATCCTTATCAAGAATCTAAGTTTCACAATGTCAAAATTGTTCATTGTACTGATCCTGAAAATAAATTAGGAACTGCTGGGCAATTTATTTATGATTTAAATTGCATTTTACACTGCCGTAAACAGCAATATGATATTATCTTACAACTAGGATATACTAGTAGCTCTGTATGGTCTTTCTTGTTTCCAAAAAAATCGAAAATCGTCACAAACATGGATGGTCTGGAATGGAAACGCAGTAAATATGGAAGATTTACAAAATTATTTTTAAAACAAGCCGAGAAATGGGCCGCTAAGTATAGCGATATATTAGTTGCTGACTCAAAAGGTATACAAAATTATCTAAAAAATGAATACAAAAAAGAATCGACCTACATACCTTACGGCGCAAACGTTTTTAATGTGCCAGGTAAAAGTATCTTAACAAAATTCAATCTTGAACCTTTTTCTTATTACCTGGTTATTGCCCGAATGGAACCTGAAAACAATATTGAAACAATCATAAATGGTTACCTCGAATCAAAATCAAATAACTCATTGGTCATAATAGGATCAACAAAAACGTCTTTTGGTCAATATCTTAAAAAAACATATACCAACTCATCTATTCTGTTTTTAGAATCCATTTATGATATAGATATATTAAATCAATTACGTTTTTATTCGAACATATATTTTCACGGACACTCTGTGGGAGGAACTAATCCGTCTCTTCTCGAAGCAATGGCATCCGGTGCTTTTATTTGCGCTCACAGAAATGAGTTCAACGAATACGTCTTAGAAAACGACGCCTTGTATTTTAGTACACCTAAAGAAGTGCGGGGCGTTATTCAGCAATTTATCCCTACAGAAAAAAAAGATATTGCCTTAAAAAATAACGAGGTCAAAATAAAAAATGTGTATAGCTGGAAAAACATCAGTAGTGCATATGTAAAAGTATTTGAGCAAACATGAAATTTTTTGAGGAAAGTAGATACCGAAAAATTCACGTCCTACTGCTGGGGCTAATTGCCTTTACATTACCGTTTCCAATAATTCTGAATTCAACATTAATTATCTTATGCATAGCACTTTTAATATTTCAAGGGTGTCTTATTAAAGCAGTGCAAAATGCCTCGAAAAACTTATATGTAATATTATTATGGCTGTTATTCTTATTATACATAATTAGTATCTTCTTTAGTAAAAATCAGCACGAAGGCTTTGCTATTTTAGAACGGAAAGCTTCATTTATTATTCTACCCTTACTTATTTTTGCTTTCCCTGTTTCAACATCAGAAATTAAAAAAATTTGCGAACTCTTTGTTTTAGGAGTACTACTAGCTTTTATAATATGTATAGGATATGCTTTCTATCAAGTTTTATTTAATAGTAGGGAATTAGAACTATTTTTTTATCAGAAATTAACTACAGTGTTAAATATGAATGCTGTATATATGGCTTCATACTGTATTATAGCTTTGCACATTGCATTATACTTTTCAAAGGAGTATCATAAAGTATTAGTTTTAATAGTAAGCGTTTTACTTATTATATTTTGTGTTTTGCTAAATTCAAAAATGATGCTTGTGTGCTTGTGCTTAGGTTTAATAATTTTTGCATTCAAAAAACTGAGTCGTCTTAAAGCTCTATTAACTTCATCCATCATACTAGCTGGTATGTTTTTTATAGGAGTTGGTGTTCCAAAAGTGAAAGAAAGAATCACTCTTGAAGTTAATTCAAACATGTCGGTGATTAAACAAGATACGTTTAGATACGACACGCCTTTTACTGGAACATCTTTACGTTTAGTTTTTTGGAGGTTTTCAAAAGAAATTATAAAAGAGAATAACGGTTGGTTGATTGGCGTACATACTGGAGATTTTCAACACTTACTCAACGAAAAGTATAAACGAACTGGTATTTATACAGGAAATTCAGAGCTTAAGGATACAGGGTATCTCGGATATGGGCCTCATAATCAGTACATCGAAGTACTATTGTCTCTCGGAATTATTGGATTAATTATATTTCTGATGCTGCTAATATTATATTTAAAAAAAGCGTGGGTAACTAATAATTATCTTGCGTTACAGTGTATATTAGTATTTATTTTTTTCTTTATAACAGAGTCTGTTCTCTCAGTTAATAAGGGTGTTGTCGTTTTCTTATTCTTTACATTACTATTTTACAACATAAATACTCATTCAAAACATTCTGAAAACAAGTAGTTGTATTTTATCAATTCAAAACAGTAAATTTATACTTTGTAATTAATAATGGTCATTTCACCTTTACAGAATAAAATAAATGCGAAATTAAAACGCATCTGCGATTTGGTTGTGTCTTTATTAGTAATCATATTGTTATTATCTTGGCTTATACCATTATTGGCATTATTTATAAAGACAACCTCACGTGGCCCGGTATTCTTTATTCAATCAAGAAGTGGAAAAAATGGAGTAGCTTTTAACTGCATTAAACTACGGAGTATGTATGTTAATAATGATGCGCACAGTAAACAAGCCTCAGAAAATGATAGCCGAATTACAAGTGCCGGAAAATTTATACGAAAATTTAGCCTTGATGAATTGCCGCAATTTTTTAATGTTATCTGTGGCGATATGTCTATTATTGGTCCTCGTCCGCACATGTTGTTTCATACCGAAGCTTACTCTGAAATTGTTGATGACTATATGAACCGCTTGCATGTAAAACCAGGAATCACTGGGCTTTCTCAAGTAATGGGCTATAGAGGTGAAATCAAAAATAAAATGATGATTGCTAACCGAGTTAGATTGGATATATTTTATATTAAAAAATGGAGTGTGGGATTGGATATAAAAATTGTTTTTAAAACTATACGCTTAATTCTGATAGGAGATTAATGCCATAAAGTTAATACACCACTAGACTGTATTTTAAAATCATTGCCAATAAATACATTAAAATAATAAACAAATCCCCTTTTGCATTTAGAACCGTTGCTTTATTAAGAGGCGCTGTTTTCGTGGAAGAACCGTTAACACTAATCGGTGATATAAAAAAGTAACATGCGATTTTTTTTGGTTGATCAAAAATTATTTTTGCATCTGGCACTTGTGCTTTTTTGTAAGAAAACAAAGAAAAGAAATAGTGTAAACAAAATCGTTTTCATCATTATTGTTTTCCTTTTATAAACATGGGTTCATAAATAGAAGGCTCTCTGATGTCATCAGCTACTTTTATGCATTTGCTTGGAGCATACTTTTCGATACCAGATCTGTAGTAAACACTATCAAAAAAACTAAATTCCGAATGTGGATGTGTAGTTTGTTGATTTAAAATTGCTTTAAGATCTTTTTCTGGAATACTCCATTCTTTGGATAATTTTTTAATCGAAGGTTCCATATAACTAATGTATAAAAGTTCCATCAAAGTATGATCTTGTCTATTACTAAAATTAATTTCACTGTTTAAGGTTTTACGATACACATTGAGAATCATGTTTTGACTTTCAACAAGTTTTTGAAACTCTCTAGGACTAATACTATTTGCAACAGAATCTGTTTTACTAAATAGCGGCTGTATAACAATTTCGTGGCACCATAAACATTTAGCAGGTTTGCCAGCATTCCCATACTCAACAGGACTTGCATTTACTAAACTCCCATTTGCATTATAAATTGCAAAACGTAGTTGACCATTTTTCATAATATCCATTGTTTCAAAAAACTCCGGAATGAAATTTGAATTTATCTCACCACCACCCTCCTCTGCAACGAATGCAGTCTTCAAAACTGATTTATTTATTTTACACTTAACAACGCGATGATGTTTGGCAACTGATGATTTAATGACAGAAAATACTATAGGATTTTCGAATTCATGGGACGCTAAAAATTGGCTGTAATTTGCTGGCATGTTTGTAATTGCATAATAATGCGGGCTGCTGCCTATTGTTAATGCAATAAAATGACCTACATCGATACTATGATGCTTTATATAATAAGGTGTGTTTTTAATGCTATCTGTTATTGATTTAAGCTCATTTAAAGCATGCTCGTCAAACCCAAGTGAGGCGAAATTAATTTTAAAACTACTACTATCTATCCATTCAATATTTTTATCAAAGGAGCCTTTTGGCAACTCTGCTCCTAAATACGAAAGTGCCCATAAAAAACCCGTACGTTGTTTTTGCCAGCTGTCATTTTTATAATTTAAATTATATGATAAATTTATAGAGACATTATCCTTTTGGAGAAAAGAAAATGAAATTAATATTAGTAAAAGCGAGAAAAGTATGAGTGGTATTTTTTTCAAATTATTAAATTCGTTTCATTAATTTAAATAGAACAGGGGGAATTATATTCTTCAAAAACCTCAAATAGAAAGATTTATGATTACTAGTTTTAATTGATTTTAATGTATTAATATCATCAACTGATAGAGCTGCTTTTTCGAAAAAGAAATTGGCAATACTAGTATATCCCAACCAATATAAAAAAATTCCTTTTTTAATATTGCAAGATTTCAGGGCTTCGTTATCAACCAAAACATAGATAGCATCGCCGCAGGGAGCATAATGAGCATGAACTTGACAACTATTTAACAAAGACGTGTTCTCATTACGGTATGTAATAAAATCAATTAACTCATAATGGTTTTCTCTAAGAAACAAATCAATATCCGAAAACAAAGCTTGATCTTTGTAAATTGGTATTGTGGACACCTCTACTTTAATGACATGAATTTTTTTATTTTGTATAAGTTTCTTAGCGCCTTTTAATATAGATAATTCACTTCCCTGTGTATCAAGCTTTAAATAATCAACGTCTTTATCATTAAAATACTCATCTGCTTTTTGAATATTGATGGAAATGGTTTCTTGAGTATCAATATTACTTTTCCATGAACTAAATTCATTATATGACCCAAAATGCTTTTCGTAATTCTCAATATCAGGCTTTAAAAAACTGCTCATAGAGTTATGATTAGTTAAATAGAAGGTTGCTACGCCTGAATTTTCTGCTAAGCCTAATTCATTGAGATGAAAAGTTTTAAAAGGAGAATCTTTGTAGAGAATTTTAAGATTATTACATTCAACTGGGTTTGGCTCAAAAGCATGAATAGTAGTAATTTCTGAAAGTTCTTCTATAAATTCTACACTGCCTTTTGCGCCAACGTCAGCAATAGTTAGCTCAGTAATATCATTTTTATTAAGTAGGTCAATAATATGTTTTTTCATGCCAAACAAGTATAAATAAATATAAGATTATCCGACGAGATATTGTATAGCATTTTCATATTTTTTTCCTTCTCAATAAAATAGGACGTTCAATATAATTAAAGAATAATGTTGAAAAACTAATGACAATAGCCAAATACACAATAGTAAAA
>JBIKOX010000204.1:0-5128 GCA_044357775.1 Bacteroidia bacterium
ATGCTACAACTATTAAATCTTTAATTGAAAGTGTTTTTAAATTAAAAGCAACTGGACTTTCAAATATATTAATAGATAATGAATTACGTCAAAAATTATCTTACAGTTCTGCTTTAGCTATTGTTGCTCGTAGTTTAACTAATATTAGTTTAGACGCTGATTTAGGTGTAATTGATGTTACTAAAGATTTTTTAGAGTTTGAATTAGGAGAAGTTGAAGTATCATCAAAATATAAAGATTTAAGTGAATCTGAATTAGTTAATAAAGGTAGAGCTGCATTAAAATCAATATTTGAATCAATGGTTGATGTTCTTCTTTCTATTAAGGCTGATACGCGCTCCATTAAAGATAATTTTGATAAGGCAGTATACGAAACAAATATTTTATATAAAAGTATAGTAAACGAAGTTCAAAAAAAAGCGTCATTATTGCCTCCAAGTGGAGCAATGGCTGGGATTTATGCTCAAGTTGATGGAAATAGAGGTGTATGGAAAGCTCCTGCAAATGTTAGTTTATCTTCAGTTTCAAGCCCGTGGGTAAAAATTGATAATGATCAACAAGAAGATCTTAATGTAGATGTTAATGCAGGTAAATCTGTTAATGCCATTCGTGCATTTACCGGCAAAGGTACTTTAGTTTGGGGTGCAAGAACTTTAGCAGGTAATGATAATGAGTGGAGATATATTTCTGTTCGTCGTTTTTTCAATATGGTTGAAAAGTCTGTAAGATTAAGTACAAATTGGGCTGTATTTGAGTCTAATGATGCAATAACTTGGATTAGAGTGAAAGCAATGATTGAAAATTATTTAACTAATTTATGGCAAGCAGGCGCATTAGCAGGTTCTTCGCCTGATCAAGCATTTTTTGTAAATGTTGGAATTGGCAGTACAATGTCAGCTGTTGATATTTTAGAAGGTAGGATGAACGTAGAAATTGGAATGGCAGCAGTTCGTCCGGCAGAATTTATTGTTTTAAAATTTTCTCACAAGTTACAAGAATCTTAATAATTATTTAATAACAAATTAAAAAAATATCATTATGGCTGAATTAGCTTATCCATTGCCTACCTTCCATTTTACTGTAGATTTAGGAGGAACTATTATTAACTGTTCTGAAGTATCAGGATTGAATATTGAAGTAGATGTGATTGAATATAGAGATGGTGCAAGTTCTACCTTCTCAAAACAAAAAATGTCTGGATTAAAAAAATACGGAGATATCTCCATTAAAAAAGGTTTATTTAAGGATGATAAACAATTTTATACTTGGTTAGATGCTCATAAAGGTAACAAAGCTTCACGTAAAGATGTTACAGTTATATTAAAAGATGAAGCAGGTGGTCCAATTATGACTTGGAAGTTAATTAATGCTTGGCCAAAAAAAATCAGTAGTCCAACATTGAGCTCAGATAAATCTGAAGTTGCTATAGAAAGTATTGATGTTGTTTGCGAAGGTATTACTATCGAATAAACATATTTTATTAATAAATGTGAACCAAAAATATTGGTTCACATTTTTTATTTTAAATTTTATTAAAATTGTCAAAAAAATCTAATAATAAAATAAAAACTGCTAATAATGATGATGGTGTTGATAGTAATAACTTAATTACAGGTTATCATTTTAGAGTAGATTTTTGTGTTGATAATAAATATATTAAAGATATTGGATTTAAAAAAGTAAGTGGTTTAGCATATAATGAGGAATTAAAAGTTAAGGAAGTTGGTGCATCAAAAAAGGGTGATACTGCAAGTGTATTAAATGGTTCTAAATTTTCCGATTTAGTTTTAGAGCGAGCAATGAATGTAGATTCTCGGTTATATTATTGGTTAACTGATCAACGCGATAAAAAAGAAAAAATAAAAATTCCGATTGTTGTAACAGTTTTAAATCATGATCATTTACCAATTTTTTCATGGTTTTTTATTAATGCGTATCCTATAAGTTGGGAAACTACCGGTTTTGAAGCTGAGACAAATGCATTTTTGATGGAAAAAATAACTTTTCGTTATGAATTCTTTCGAAGAGTTGACATGTCTAACTCAAAAAATATTGCTGATATTAAAACAAATAGATTTGCTAGAAACTAATAATTTGAAAAGATGGCAATTGAAATAAAAGAGTTAGTTATTAAGACTACATTAGAAAATGGAACTTCTAGTAGTAATTTATCGTTATCAGATGATTTAAAAATTGAAATTGAAAAACAGTTTACAAGGCAAAAATCAGAAATAATTGAACAATGTATTCAATTAATCAGTGATGGTTTTAAAAGACAAAATGAACGTTAATAATAACTATTTTTTCAATGGACACATTCATAAAATTTACTGACTCGTCAGGTAATTCATTATCAGCTCAATATAATCCTAATTTAATTTCTCATGATGCTGCAGTTAATTATCAAGAAGGTAGTAAGGCAATTGGAGAGGGAGAAAATCAAACTAATACAAAATACACCGGAAGTAATGCACCTTCTTGGAAATTCGTTCTTATTTATGATGATTCAGAATCTGAGCAACCCACAGTGGTTAAAAAAGTTAAAGCTTTAAGAAAAAAGTTAATTGGTGTAGTAGGTGATAAACACGAACCTTTTAAAATAAAAGTTGAATTTGGTTCGATTGGTTTTCTTGGAGTATGTACAAATTTTAGTTTAACATATAATGGTTTTGACTTAGAGGGCGAGCCTTTATATGCAGAAGTTTCTTTGAGTTTTAAGGAATTACCAACTGCTGCTGTTCAAGCCGCAGCAACTGATCAACAATCACCAGATATTACGCATCTAATTACAATAAATGAAGGAGATCACCTCACTAATATTTCCTCAAAAATATATGGCTCTCCTGCCTATGTTTTTCAATTAGCAAAGGCAAATAATTTAGATTCTTTTCGCGGAATCGAACATGGTAAAAAAATATATTTTCCACCTCTTCAATAATAGTATTAATGGCAGGAGTTGACAAAACCGGAAGATTATCATATAAAGTTACAATTGGTTCTAAAAACTTTGAGCCAGGTGTTAATAAATCTTGCTATTCAATTAGTACAGTGTATAGGGCAAATAAAATACCTTATGCAACTGTTACATTTCTTGATGGTGACCCAGCAACAGCTAATTTCATTTTAAGTTCTTCAAGTGATATTGATTCAGGAGCTGAAATAACAATTTCAATGGGTTACAATGGAATTAATGAAAAAGTTTTTAAAGGAATTATTGTAAAGCATAGCGTTAAGTTATCAGGACAAAAATCTTACACTTGTATTGAGTGCAAGGATCCTGTAATAAAAATGACTATTGCAAAAAAAAATAGAGTATTTGGAGATGGATCTGCTGCGATAGCAGACAATGCAAATTTTTCTACCATTTTCACAGAATATTCATTTAGTTCAAGAGTTACTTTAAAGGGAACACCTTATATTTCACAAAATTCAATTACTCAATTTTACTCAACCGATTGGGATTTTATTTTAACTCGTGCAGAATTAAATGGTAAAATGGTATTAATTCAAAAACCAGGAACCTCCTATGGCAAAATAATAATTGATAATCCGCTTTCAACTCTTGCTTCTAAAGCAACATTTAAATTTGGTAAAGATCTTTTTGATTTTGAAATGGAATCTGATTCGATATCTCAAATTAAATCAGCTGAGGCTTCAACTTGGAAAGATGACACTCAAGAAGTTTTAAAATCAACAAAAGCTACCACATCTATTTTTAGTCAACTTGAGAATACAGGAATTACTGTTGAAGATTTAAATACTATTACATCACCCACAAAAGTGTCATTATTTCATGGTGGTGGTTTAGTAAAAGCAGAAATTGATGGTTGGAGTAAAGCTATTTTAGAAAAAGCAGCGCATAGCAAGGTAAAGGGGTCTTTTAAAATTAGAGGAGATAATAGTTTTAATTTAGGCGATGTTGTAACTCTGGCAGGAGTTGGAACAAAATTTTCAGGTAAAGTTGTGATTACAGGAATAAAGCAAGAGTTTTTTTCAAATGGCTGGTTCACCTATATTAGCTTTGGATTAGATGCAAATTGGCATTCTGAAAATTTCAACATTAATGCACCCCCTGCAGCTGGTTTGCTGCCTGGGGTAAGTGGTTTGCAAGTAGGTAAAGTTCTTGCTTATGCAGCAGACCCTGCAGCGCAACACAGAGTAAAAATTAAATTACCTATGTTTAAAACTACAGAAGTATTTTGGGCTAGAATGTTATTTGATTACGCAGGGACATCGAGAGGTAATTTTTTCTGGCCGGAAGTTGACGATGAAGTTCTAGTTGGATTTTTAAATGATGACCCTCGAAACCCAGTTATTTTAGGGTCAATGTTCAGTAAAGCTACTCCTCCAGTAATTAAGCCTCCAACAAGTGAAGTTGATATAAAAGCTATAGTTACAAAAAATAACTTAAGAATAGAGTTAAATGATGTTGATAAAGTTATTACGATAAAAACCCCAGGCGACAATTCAATTACAATAGATGACAAAAAGAAAGAAATTCTTTTGAAAGATCAGCATGGTAATATTATAAAAATGTCGAAAGCTGATATTACAATAGATTCCGCAGGTGAATTAAAATTAAATGCAGCAAAAAAAGTCACTATTTCAAGCTCCTCTGGCGATGTAAATATTGAAGGTGGAAATATTAAATCAACGGCAAAAATGAAATTTGAGGTTTCTGGAAATGGCGGAATAGCCCTAAAAACAAGTGCTATCGCTGAAATAAAAGGGTCTTTAGTGAAAATTAATTAATTTTAAATATTATGCCTGCAGCCGCAAGAGTTACCGATTTTCATCAATGTCCAATGACAACACCTGCCGGCCCTGTGCAGATTCCGCATGTTGGTGGACCAATTTTGCCTGGCGGACCTCCAACAGTTTTAATTGGAAATCTGCCAGCAGCAGTAGTAGGTTGTCCTTGTGTCTGTGTAGGACCACCAGATTCAATAATAAAAGGATCTGCAACGGTGATGATTGGTGGAAAACCGGCAGCTAGAATGGGAGATAAAACTGCCCATGGTGGAACAATTTTAGCAGGATGTCCAACAGTTCAAATAGGAGGTTAATTTGAGTTCAGAAAAAGAAAATATCAATTTTGATTTTATCGGCAAGGGATGGTCTTTTCCAC
>JBIKOX010000205.1:0-5127 GCA_044357775.1 Bacteroidia bacterium
ATAAAATAAGGCGCACGTAAACCGATGCAAAGTAACTCATTAAAATTCTTCCAAGTGGCCAGTTACTCACTTTACCTCCTTTACAATATCGCGAACCTACAGCAACATCAGCACCATTTTCGCAAGCTTCTAAAAGTCTTACTAAATCTTTCGGATTGTGACTAAAATCGCAATCCATTTCAAAAATATAATCGTAGTTGCGCGCTAAAGCCCATTTAAAGCCATGAATATAGGCAGTACCTAAACCTAATTTCCCTTTTCGTTCTTCAATATGTAGTTTGCCAAAAAACTCTTGTTGTAATTCTTTTATTTTGGTAGCGGTGCCATCTGGTGAGCCATCGTCAACAATAAGCAATTCAAATTCACGCGGCAAATCAAAAACCGTTCGAATCATTTTTTCGATATTTTCAATTTCGTTATAGGTTGGTATAATGACTAAATTGCTGCTCATAAATTATTTGCTAATATACAATTTTGTTAGATTAATTGATGTATCATTTTTTAATATACAATTTCAGTACTGTGTTAAAATTGGTTAACTATTTATTATTTTTGTTTTAGCTGTATAAGTTTTTTTAATAAAATTGATGTAGTTTTGAGAATGAAAGTTTTTTGGTTTATCATGGTTTTGTGCGGCAATGTAAATAACTTATTTTGTCAAGATACTTTAGCTTCGGCTAAATTAACAAATGGTACTGCCAGTTTTTACGCTCAAAAGTTTAATGGAAGAAAAACGAGTTCTGGCGAAAGATTTTCGAATGATAGTTTAACTGCCGCTCATAAAAAGCTTAAATTTGGTACCTATGTTATGGTGAGGAATTTGAAAAATGATTCAACCATTATAGTAAAAATTAATGATAGACTTCCTCAGCAATCTAAGCGCACCATTGACTTAACTGTGAAAGCAGCGAAGCAATTAAATTTTATAAAATCGGGTTTAACTAAAGTAGAAGTAACAGTTTTAGATTCAGTAAAAAAATAGCTATGCAAAAAACAATAATAAAAAATGCCACCATTGTAAATGAAGATGAACAATTTATTTCTGACCTTTTAATTGAAGGAAATTTTATTGCTGAAATAGGAAGAGATATTACAGATAGCTCAGCTAAAGTTATTGATGCAACGGGGCTTATTTTAATACCAGGAGCTATTGATGATCAGGTACATTTTAGAGAGCCTGGATTAACTCATAAGGGCGAAATTTATACAGAAGCTAAAGCTGCTGTAGCTGGTGGAATTACGTCATATATGGAAATGCCAAATACAATTCCGCAGGCCGTTACTATAGGTGAATTAGAAAAAAAGTATGAAAGAGCTAAAGTATGTTCATTGGCTAACTATTCTTTTTTTATGGGCGGCACTAATACTAACTTGGAGGAAACTTTAAAAGTGGATTATAAAAATGTGTGCGGTCTAAAAATATTTATGGGTTCGAGCACAGGCGATATGTTAGTTGATAATGAAAAAACATTGGAAGGATTTTTCTCAAAATCAAATGCGTTGATTGCTACGCACTGCGAATTTGATCCCATGGTTAAAGAAAACCAAAAGCGAATTATTTCGGAGTATGGAGAAGATTTGCCAGCTTATTTTCATCCAATTATTCGCAATGAAGAAGCTTGTTTTAAATCTTCATCTTTTGCAGTGGAGTTGGCAAAATCCTATAACACCCGCTTGCATATCTTGCATATTAGCACTGCTAAAGAGCTATCGTTGTTTAGTAACAAAATTCCATTAAAACAAAAGCGCATTACGGCTGAAGCTTGTATTCATCACTTATGGTTTAATGATGATGACTATAAAACTAAAGGGAATTTTATTAAGTGGAATCCATCAGTTAAAACAGAATACGATAGAGCTCATATTTTTGAAGCGGTTTTAGATGGAAGAATTGATGTTATTGCTACCGATCATGCCCCTCATACTTTGCAAGAAAAGCAGTTGCCGTATTTACAAGCACCAAGTGGTGGACCGTTAGTTCAGCATGCAGTAATTGCGATGCTTGAATTTTATAAGCAGAAAAAAATTACATTAGAAAAAATTGTTCGTATGATGTCGCATAACGTGGCAGATATTTTTAAAATTGAAAAGCGTGGTTATATACGCGAAGGTTATTTTGCTGATTTAGTTTTGGTGGATTTACATACTCCAACAGAAGTTACAAAATCATCCTTACTTTATAAATGTGGTTGGAGTCCTTTTGAAGGAACAACATTTTCAGCAGGCATTAAAAAAACATTTGTTAGCGGACATTTAGTTTACGATAATGGAAATTTTGATGAAAGCAAATCAGGGGAGAGGTTAAGTTTTAAAAGAGATTAATAATTTATGGCAATGAAGTTAAAAGTCAATCATACATTTTTAGTGCAGTTATTATTTTTGTCGTTAGCAGGCATAACTGCTTGGCAAAAGATAAGTGGATTAGCCGTTCCTCAATGGTTTCAGCATAAATTTGAAAACTCCTTTATTGCCTCCGTACCATTTGGAATTACGATTTCTTTTTTAGTCATTACTTTTTTAGAATTATGTATTGCCTTATGCATGATGTATTCTATTGTTAAACAAGAATATAAATTACAAGCGGAAAAATTAATTTTTAATTGGGGATTAGATTTAAGTTTGATACTTTTTTTGTTGTTATTTTTCGGTTCCTTTTTAGTGGGCGATTATGATAACGGAGCGCTTGATTTCCTTTATTTTATTGGAACATTAGCAATCAGAAAAAAAATAATCAGTTAAGTTTAATTAGCATTCACTGAAAGTATTAAAACCCTAATAAATTATATTAATTAAAAGTGTCTATTTTTTTATCTCCAAGTGTTTTGTAGAAAAAATATCAAAAAGCTAATATCATTTAATAGCAAATTTATGTTACGTTGGTAATAGTGCGGTTGCATTTGGCGAAAGAGTGTGAACTACGATTTTTTAGGTGGTGCTGCGCAGGCTTTTTGAGAGATAAAAAATAGGTGTTGGTCTTTCGTCTTGGGTTTTTGTTTCTTTTTTGCCAAGCAAAAAGAAAATAAAAAATAAAATTGAGCTTTTGAGTTAAGTTTAATTATTACTAAATAAACTATCTACAAATTCGTTACGATTAAAAACTTGTAGGTCTTCCATTTTTTCACCAACACCAATGTATTTAACAGGAATTTTAAATTCGTCTGAAATACCAATAACAACGCCACCCTTAGCAGTGCCATCTAATTTTGTAAGTGCTAATGCAGTTACATCTGTAGCAGCTGTAAATTGTTTACATTGCTCAATAGCATTTTGCCCTGTGCTGGCATCAAGCACAAGTAAAACATCGTGTGGCGCGGTAGGAATAACTTTTTTCATCACGTTTTTAATTTTTGTTAACTCGTTCATCAAGTTAATTTTATTATGTAAACGTCCTGCTGTATCAATAATTACTACATCAGCTCCTTTTGCTTTAGCGCTGCTTAACGTATCAAAGGCAACGCTTGCGGGGTCGGCATTCATTCCTTGGCTTACAATATCAACACCCACGCGCTGACTCCAAATGGTTAATTGTTCTACCGCTGCTGCTCTAAACGTATCTGCTGCACCCAAAACCACGCTATAACCCGCAGTTTTAAATTGATGTGCTAGCTTACCAATTGTAGTTGTTTTACCAACGCCATTTACGCCAACAACCATAATTACGTAAGGCGTTTTTTCGCCAGTTGCAGATAATGGTAATTTTGGTATTTCAAATGAAGTGGCGTCGGTTGAATTGTTTTCGGTAAGTAAGGCAGCAACCTCTTCTTTTAACACATTATTTAATTCGTTGGTGCCAACGTATTTGTTTGAAGCAACTCGTGCTTCAATACGTTTTATAATTTTTAAGGTAGTATTTACACCAACGTCTCCAGTAATTAGCACTTCTTCTAAGTTATCTAATACTTCTGCATCAACCGTTGATTTGCCTGCAATAGCTTTAGCTAGTTTACCAAAAAAACTTTCTTTAGTTTTAGCCAAACCTTCGTTTAAGGTTTCTTTCTCTTTTTTCCCAAATAATTTATCAAAAAATCCCATTGCTGTCTTACAAGTTGCAAATGTATCAAATTATTGTGGAACAAAAAGTGTGTGGATACGTATTTGCAAAGTAAAGGCAAATACTACTTCGATTGGGCACTATGTGAAGGTTTAGATGCTGAATCAAGTTCAGCATGACTTAGTAGTTGTCAGTTCGAGCGCAGTCGAGAACAATAAGCGCGAACACATATCGTTAAGTGTAAGTTCGAGCGCAGTCGAGAACAATAAGCGTGAACACATCTCGACTGCGCTCGATGTGACAATCGATAACTGTTGGTTCGAATACATCTCGTTAAGTGTCAGTTCGAGCGCAATCGAGAACAATAAGCGTGAACGCATCTCGACTGCGCTCGATGTGACAATCTAAAACCTATTTCAGTTCGAGCACATCTTGTTAAGTGTCAGTTCGAGCGCAGTCGAGAACAATATGCGCGAACGCATCTCGACTGCGCTCGATGTGACTTTTAAAAGGTGTCTAGGCGCTTAATGTACAAGTTTATAGGATAGCCTAATGAGAAGGCCTAAAACTATGTTTTATCTTCCAGCTTTTGCCAAATCTCCGTTTGCCTGCGTAATTCATTTAAATGACTAGTAACATTTTTGCAAGCGGCCAATTCACTTAACTTTTTCCAGTTATCTGCAATCAAAGCTTCTTTCTTAGCCCTGCTCCATTTTTTTATTCTAGCCTCCCATTCTAATGCTAAGCTAAAATCAGTGAACAATTCACAATAAACTAATTCTATTGGTCGCCGACTATAAGTGTACGATTCTTTATTTATACCTAAAAGATGTTGTTTAAATCTTCGTTCAGGATTATTGGTAATTCCAGTATAAAAAGAATTATCAGAGCAATGTAAAATATAAACATAGAGAAACTTAACTGTCTTCATTTTACAAATCTAATAAATTTTAGTGCAAAGAAGTTGGTCAGTTTTGCATCTCGACTGCGCTCGATGTGACAACCGATAACTGTTGGTTCGAGTGCATCTCGTTAAGTGTCGGTGCGAATACATCTCGTTAAGTGTCAGTTCGAGCGCAGTCGAGAACAATAAGCGCGAACGCATCTCGACTGCGCTCGATGTGACAATCGAAACA
>JBIKOX010000060.1:0-14045 GCA_044357775.1 Bacteroidia bacterium
GCATATTTAACATAGGACTATTTTGTTATACACTTATTTCAATATTATAAAATAACATTGAAAGGGTAAAAATAAAAAGGTTGTTGTGGACTAATTATGGACTAAGAACCGCATTAAAAAAGGCGAAACCATTGATTATCAATTAGTTTCGCCTTCTATCAGCGGAGAAATAGGGATTCGAACCCCAGGAACCTCACGGTTCAACAGTTTTCAAGACTGCCGCAATCGACCACTCTGCCATTTCTCCAGAGGTGACAAAATTAACCTTTTTTTTTATTCTACAATAAATTTCTTTAAATATTTTTATTAAATTTAAACTGATTTACATCCCCTATTAATTTGTAAATTTCTATTATGAGGTATTTTCTTTTTTTAATTTCCATTTGTATTACTACTTCTGTTTTTTCAAACATCACGGTATATTTTAATTATGGTGTTTTTACCACAAGCAGCTCTAAGCCCTACTTTGAAACTTACTTAACAATTGTAGGGAATACCGTTAAGTTTTTACAAACTGAAAATGGTTATCAAGCCAATGTAAATGTATCATGGAAAATACTTAAGGGTACAGAAGTTGTTAAGGCTTCTGCTTATAATTTAATGAGTCCAAATGCTACTGATACACTTAATGTGCCATCATTTATTGATACACAAAGGTTCTTTTTAGAAAACGGCGAATACCTGCTTGAGCTAGTTGTAACAGATAATGCCAATGCTACAAAAAAAGCAAGTTTTTCAAAACAAATTTCTATCAATTTTAAAAGAGAAGCTAAAGTGATGAGTTCTGATATTCAGATACTGGAGTCATACTCAAAATCTTTAAATCAATCAGTGGTTACTAAAAATGGTTTTGATTTAATACCGTACAATATTAATTATTTTCCTAAAACTCAAAATGCACTTAAGTTTTATGTTGAAACCTATAATTTAGATACCACCATAGGAAAAAATAAAAAGTTTATATATTACTATTATATCGAAAATACTGAAACATTAATTAAACAAAGTGGCTTAACTGGTTTTCAAAAACAAACAGCAAATCCAATAAATCCATTGTTAGCGCAATTTGATATCACAAAATTGCCTACAGGTAATTACAATTTAGTAATTGAAACTAAAGATTCTTTAAATAAAATACAATCTCAAAAAAAGTGGTTTTTTCAACGTAAAAGTGATGCAAGTCAAATTGCTGCAAATTTTGCTAATGGCATTAACTCTATAGAAGATTTTTTTAATACTGTTCAAAGCACGGATTCTTTGGTTCAGTTTGTAGAATGTTTATGGCCCATATCAGGCGCCACAGAAAGAGATTGGCAACAAACACAAATTAAAAACAAAGAACCAAATTTAATGCGCAGTTATTTGGTTGCTTACTGGAAAGAGCAATCTGCAGATACAATTAATCCGCTAACTATGTGGTTTAACTATTACAAGCAAGTACTAGAGACTAACGCATTATTAAAATGTGGAAAACAAAAAGGTTATTTTACAGATAGAGGAAGAGTTTATTTGCAATATGGTAAGCCAGATCAACGGAATCAGGTAAACAGCGAGCCAGAGACTTACCCATACGAGATTTGGCAGTATTATAGAATTTACGATAAAGCTACCAAGCGATTTTTTACAAATAAAAAGTTTGTTTTTGCAAATTTCTTGATTTCCGATGATTGTTATAAATTAATTCATAGCGAAGTGCGAGGTGAAGTTTATGACGAAAGGTGGCAACTCAGATTGGTGAATCGGTCGCAGCAAAAACAGGATTTTGATCAAACTAAACCTCAAAAATATTACGGGAATAATATTGATGAAAATTTTAATAATCCTCGTTAATTTATGTTGAGTAATAAAGTAGCTGTAGTTATTTTAAATTGGAATGGAAAATCTTTTTTAGAAAAATTTTTACCAAATGTTATAAAGTTTTCTTCTAGTGCTCAAATAATTGTAGCCGATAATAATTCAACGGATGATAGTGTTGAGTTTTTAAAGATCCATTTCCCTCAGGTTAAAACAATTATTAATAATGTAAATGAAGGTTTTGCAAAAGGATATAACACGGCATTAAGACAGGTTGATGCCCACTATTATGTGCTATTAAATTCTGATGTTGAAGTTTCTGATAATTGGTTAGAACCCATTGTTGCATTAATGGATTCTAATAAACAAATTGCCGCCTGCCAACCTAAAATTTTAGATTATCACCATAAAAATAAATTTGAATATGCCGGTGCTAGCGGCGGCTTTATTGATATATATGGCTATCCGTTTTGTAGAGGTAGAATTTTTAATACACTGGAGGAAGATAAAGGGCAATACAATAATGCTATAGAAGTGTTTTGGGCCAGCGGTGCGTGCCTGTTTTTAAGGGCAGAAGCTTTTTGGAAAGTAGGGGGATTTGATGATGACTATTTTGCTCACATGGAAGAAATTGATTTATGTTGGCGAATGAAGAATAGTGGATATGAAATATATGTAGAGCCACAATCTATTGTGTACCATGTTGGTGGAGGAACACTTAATAAAATTAGCCCAAGAAAAACATTTCTAAATTTTAGAAATAATTTAATTACGCTAACTAAAAATGCCCCAGCGCAATTTTTGTTTTTTAAAATTATTTACCGAATGATTTTAGATGCAGTGGCAGCAATAAAATTTTTGTGTGAAGGAAAGGGCTCACATTTTATAGCAATAATTAAGGCTCATTTTTCATTTTACACCTATTTACCATCAACTATAAGCAAGAGAAAAGCAATTCAAGCACTGCACGAATTTAAAAATAGTACTACTTGTATTTATAAAAAAAATATGGTTTACGAGCACTTTGTAAAGCATATACGTTATTACAGCGATTTAAAATAGCTATGCAAACTTTAGCGAAAGTTCTAAGATTTTACCACAAAAAAAGGAGTTAGATTTTTCTAACTCCTTTTTTATTTATTGATATGTTATCTTATAAATCATCCAAGTTTATTTTAGCACCCGCTTGCTTATCTTTATGCTTTTTAATTTGAGATTTTAAAGCTTCGCAAGCCAAATCTATAGATTCTTCAAAAGATGCTGATTGCTTTTTTGAAAATAACTCCTGACCTTTTGCTAATATTTTTATCTCAGCAACTTTATTTTCGCTAGTAGACGATTTATCTATACGCATAATAACTTCGCCGTTAATCAAACCATCGTGGTATGTTTTAAGTTTATTCATTTTCTCGTTAGCAAAATCAATTAATTTTTTGTCTGCATCAAAATGCAATGATTGAATGTTAATTGTCATAATAAATCCTCCTGTTTTTGTGTTTTTTAGTTTATACTTCTTAATTGCAATCTTTAATCTCCTCTAGGGTGTGCTTGTTTATATGATTTTTTTAATTTATCAATTGTGTTATGCGTATAAACTTGGGTAGCACTTAAGTTGGCATGCCCTAATAAATCCTTAACGGCGTTAATGTCTGCACCATTATTTAAAAGGTGTGTTGCAAACGTGTGACGCAAAACATGTGGGCTTTTCTTCTGAATGGTTGTTATTTGCGCAAGGTATTTTTTTACAGATTTATACACAGCTTGTTCGCTTAATGTATTCCCTTTCTCGCCTACAAACAACATCATATTTGATAAATTTAATTCTTCTTTTACTTTTAAATAGCTTTCAAGGTTACGTTTTAGTGGCAAAGAAATTGGAATAATGCGCTCTTTATTTCTTTTTCCTAAAACCTTTATGGTAGAATTAAATAGATCAATGTCTGATTCTTTTAAGTGTGTCAATTCTGATCGTCTTATACCAGTTTGATATAATAAATCTAAAATTAATTGGTCTCTTTGTCCATTAAAACCTTCCTCAAACTTAACATCTGTAAATAGGTTATCCATATGATTTTGGTCAATAAACACTGGTAATCTTTTAGGAGTTTTTGGTCCAGAAATTTTAGATAACGGGTTAATCCCTATGATTTTTAAGCGCTGTAAGTACTTAAAGAATGATTTTAAGGAGGACAGTTTTCGATTAACACTGCGAGCTGAAATTTTATGTTTTATGAGGTCTGCAACCCAAGCTCTAATGTGTTGGTAATTTATTTCAACAGCCGGAAATTCTTCTTTCTGAGGATTAATAAATTCAATAAATTGATGAAGATCATTTTTATAAGATGTAATCGTATGAATAGAATACTTCTTTTCATAAGTTAGGTAATCAAAAAAAGAATGGAGATGATTATTGAACATAAAAAACCTAAGGTTATAACGAATTTAATTTAAAATTGCGCAATAACCTTAGGTTATATTATAAATTTTGTGAAAAAGTGAAACTATTCAGCTGCTAAACCTAACTGCATTTTTTGCTTGTAAACAGCTTTAATGCGAGTTTGTCTATTTGTGATAGATGGTTTTTCAAAATTCTTGCGAACACGTAATTGCTTTACAACACCTGTTTTTTCGAATTTCTTCTTAAACTTTTTTAAAGCTTTTTCAATGCTTTCACCTTCTTTTACTGCTACTATTAACATTATATAATTTTATTAATTTTTTATTTGGGTTGCAAATATATATTCTAATTAGGTAAAAACCAAATATTATCACTATTTAATTGTTTATTTTTGCCCTTATTAAACAATTTGAATGAAATTTATCACGATAATAATTCTTAGCACATCAGTATTTTTTGTTTCATGTAAAAAAGAACGCACTTGTGTATGTCAAAATTCTTCAGCAATTTATAATGCCGGAACAGTTGATGCTACTAAAAGTCAGGCTAAAAAGTACTGCAAAACACTATCCGTTGGTCAAACTAATTGCACCTTAAAGGAATAATTTATTTAAACCAAGTGCTATACATTAAATAATTATTAGCAATTCGGTTTATTTCGCCGTTAATTAATTCTTCCGAAATATCTTTTACCTTTTTAGCTGGCACACCAGCGTAAATACAACCACTTGGAACAATTGTACCCTCTGTTAAAACTGCACCAGCTGCAATTATAGAATTTGATCCAATTTCGCAATTATCCATTACAATAGCACCCATACCAATCAATACATTATCATGCACTAAACTTCCGTGCACAATGGCATTATGACCCACTGATACGTTGTTTCCTAAAATGGTTTTAGTTTTTTGATACGTACAATGAATAACAGCACCGTCTTGTATATTTACTTTATTCCCTAATCGTATTGAATTGACGTCTCCTCGCACAACGGCATTAAACCAAAAGCTACAATCTTCACCACATATCACATCACCAACAATGGTTGCATTTGGGGCTAAGAAAGTATTTTTTCCAAAGTGAGGATTAATTCCGTTAACTGGTAAAATAAAAGCCATATTTTATTTAGAGGAAACTATTTTTGTTCGTAGTTCTGTAATTTTTTTATCTAATGCACTTAATGCTTTTAATGAATTTACGCCTTCTATTTTTGAGTCGTAGATAGCTTTTATAGTATTTAAATCATTCGAAATATATTTTGCCTCATCCGCAATAGTTGAAGATTTAATTAATTCTATAAGATTAAGTAAGGACTCTTTTTGCAGGAAAATTTCCTTAACAATAGGTTCGCTGTTATGTGCTTTGGCAGATTGACACGCAATATAAATACCTTCAACCCAAGCCCCAGCAACTAATAATGAAGAAGTTCCTGGTCTATTATTTTTTCTTAATGTAATATCTGCACTTTGAAAGGCTTGCGAAATAATACTTAATGTTGAATCTCTATTTTCCTGATTGTTAGTCATTCTATCGCCCATGTTTTCATCAAATGAATTGCTAACGCCAATTCTTTTAGCTAACATATTCACGCATTTAAAAAACAGTAAGGTTTCTTGAGTTTGATCAAAGATGCTAGCAGCGTTTAAATCAGCACCATAAACACCTAAGTTTAATGCCTGGCTACTTTCAAGCGAATAGTTATTTACTATATCAGGGTTATTTAAAAACTGCACATTATATTCTGCTCCAGATAGTTTTGCTACTTCTATAATTGTAGATCGCGAGGAAATTGTATTAAAAACATTTTGTGCTGAAATTTTTTGAGAGTCAATGCTACTTATTTGCATTTTGTCATCTATACTATCAAGTTCATCTTCACCATTATTACCGCACGACATTAGCATAAAACTGAATGAGAATAGCAAATAAGAAGTTTTAAAATTAAATAACATATATTATTATTTGGTTTAGTAAATATACTTTTTTATTGCAAGAGATGTAACTATTTTTTTATTTTTTCTTTCCATTTTTGTATGTAATTCTGCTAATTTCATTACCAGTTTTATCATAAAAAATCCAATCGCCATTAGCCACACTTTGTTTTTTTCCTTTTCGTTTTTCGCTAATTATTTTATAATTGCATTCAGATTGTTTATTGCTATTTGAAAAGTATGTAATGGATTTGCCCGATAAATGACCATTTTTAAATCTTTGTTCTCGCATAATACCACCAGTTTCAAAGTAGTAAAGCCATAAGCCATGTTGCTTTCCCTTACTGTAGTTTCCATCGCTATCCACATAACTTCCTTTTTCTTGGTAACTCGTCCAATGACCATGTTTAATGCCGCTTACATAAGAACCTTTTTCGCTGTACTTGCCAGTATCGAACCAATATTCCCATAAACCTTGTTTTTTTCCTTTTTCGTTATAAGATCCTTTATAGTTTGGTTTGCCATTCATATACCAACCTTCCCATAATCCACTAATTTGTGCGTTTTTAAAACTTCCCTGATCTTTTAATTGCCCGTTGTTATACCAACTTTGCCATTGCCCGTTTTCTTTACCTGCAACGTAAGGTCCTTCTTGTAATTTTTTTCCATTTTCAAACCAAGTTGTCCAGATTCCTGTTTTTAAGTCGTTGTCATAATTTCCTAATTTCCATTTTTCTTTTGTTGGATAAAAATATTCCCAGGTACCTTTTTGTTTATTATCTAAAAAATAACCTTCCGATTCTTTATTTCCATTACTGTAATAATAAATCCATTTTTCGTTCCGCAAACCATCTTTTAAAGTGCCTTCCATTTCTTTTTCACCTTTTTCGGTAAAGAATTTCCAAACACCATTTTTCTTTCCGTTTAAAAACGGACCTTCACTTTTTATTTTATGGTTTTTATAGTAAGAGGAATAATAACCATTTAAAATACCTTTTTCATAATTTGCTTCATAATCTAATTCTCCGTTAGGATGAAATTGTCGCCATAAGCCATGCATGTAGCCACTTTGGTAACTCCCTTGGGCTTTAATAATACCATTATCATATTGTGCTGTTAGTGTTCCATTTCCGTTTGTTATAATTTGTTTACCTCTTTCATCCCACATATTATGAATTAAAAATGTAACAGAATCAACGTATTCTTTTTCAAATTTTTGTTGACCATTTTCATAATATTCTAACGTTTTACCACAAGGTTTATTTTTACAGTAGTTAGAAGTGACTGATGGTTTCCCGTTTTTATAAAATGTTTTTACCTCTCCATCCTTTAAATCCTTTTCAAATTTTCCTGAGCTTTCTAAAATTCCATTATCAAAATAATATAACCACTCGCCTTGTTTTTTTCCGTTCAAAAATGATTCTCTGCTTTTTACAATTTTGTTTTCATAATAGGAAGTCCAAATGCTATCTGCTAAATTATCTTTGAAAATAGTTTCTTGAGCTAATTCTCCGGTTTTAAAGTAATAACGATTATGTCCGTATTTTTTACCTCTCTTGTGATTTTCAGTGGCTTTTAATCCTTTGTTTTCATAATAAAAATACCATGTGCTATCTTCTTTACCATTATAAAATAAACCTTTTCGGGAAATAGTACCGTTTTTATAATACTCCACATATTTACCGTGAGGCATACCTTTTACAATATTGGTTTCTGATTTTAATTTGCTTTGCTCGCTATCGTAGTATTCTTTTTTTGGCTGCGCAATTGTAGCAATCGATAAAAATAGAAACGATATTAATAAGAATTTGTAATACATCATAATAGTAAAATTAAGCTTATAACTACTTTGTACTAATAGGATACAAAAAAATTGTAAACAATAAGAGGTTTAATAAAGTGTTGTTTGTTTATATATTTTATCGGTAGCTACATTACACCGATTTTTTTTGCTCTGCGTGATTTTAAAATAATTAGTTGCCTTTAAATTCAGGCTTACGTTTTTCTAAAAATGCATTTACACCTTCCGAGTAATCGTAAGTGCTTGCTGCTTCTATTTGCAAAGAACCTTCAAGTGCCAATTGTTTTTCATGGGTATTATAAACACTTTCATTTAGTAAGCGTTTTGTAAGTCCTAAGCCTTTTGTTGGCATGTTTGATAAGTTATTAGCAAAGGCTAAAACATCTTGCACAAATGTATCGTCGGCAAATACTTTATAAATCATACCCATTTGTAAAGCTTCTGAAGCCATAACTTTATCACCTGTCATCATTAATGCTGTTGCTCTTTGAAAACCAATTAAACGAGGCAGAAAAAAAGTTCCACCACTATCAGGTATTAAGCCAATTTTACTGAAAGCTTGAATAAAAGATGCAGAATTGGTTGCTGTTACAATGTCGCACGCTAATGCAATATTTGCTCCTGCACCAGCAGCCACGCCGTTTACTGCTGCAATGATTGGCTTTTCTATTTTACGAATTTTTAAAATGATGGGATTGTAATGTTCAGAAACGATTTTTGCAATACCTGGTCCGTTTGGATCAATTGCTTCAGATAAATCCTGACCAGCACAAAAAGCTTTTCCTATTCCTGTTAAAACAATTGCTCTGACATTTTCGTTAGCCTCAGCTTTATCTAATGCATCTTGCAATTGCAAAGCCATTTCTCTATTAAAACTATTAAATTTATCAGCGCGGTTTAAAGTAATAACCATTACTTTTTCTTTAAGTTCGGAAAGTATAAAACTCATATTAAGTATTTTTTTGTGAGATAAAATTGGTAATTATTTATTGGAAAAAGAAATTTTGAAACCTAAATACATTTAAAATAATCAAATGGCTCTAAACAATCCTGACATTGATATAATGCTTTGCAAGCCGTGCTACCAAATTGAGAAATGAGTTTAGTGTTTTGAGATTTGCAACGAGGACATGCAATGGATTTTATTTTACCGGTTAACCAACTTTTATCTTCAGTGGTGTTTTCTGGCGGAGCAATTCCATATTTTCGAAGTTTTTCTTTTGCTTCGGGAGTTATCCAATCGGTTGTCCATGCCGGAGAATAAATTGTAATAATCGCAATGTTTGTAAATCCGTTTTCAGTTAATTTTTTTTTCACATCATCCTCTATTTGTTTCATAGCAGGGCAGCCAGAGTAGGTAGGGGTAATTTTTAATGAGATAGATGCATGATCAATAATATTAATATCTCTAATCACTCCTAATTCGATAATTGAAATTACAGGAATTTCCGGATCAGGAATTTCGGAAAGTAATGAAAGGATATGATCTTTTGAATTCATTAATTTAAAGAATAAAAATAGCTGCAATTACCATAATAATAATGATTACTAAATATTGCCAAACATCTACAAAATAGGGTGACAATTTTTTGCACGTATCTTTAAAGCTCATTATTATTTGTTTTTTATTATTGGAGATTTGTTGTTTGACATTTTATTAAAAATCAAACAACTTTTTTCAAACAACCAACAATTATTGATTACCACTTCGCATCGGGATACATACGCGGCAAAGCTTGCATTTCTGCTAAAATAAAAGCTAGGTGTTCTGTATGAATTCCTTTACGACTTCCGGTTTGCATAAATACATTTTCAGGTTTTATTAAGGTAGATTTTTGTAGTAAATCAGTCATGTATTGTTCCCATTTAGCTTTCACTAAATTTAAATCTACAGCAATCCCTTCTTTAATTAAAATCTCATCAATTTCATTCATTTCAAATAACTCTCCAGTATATTGCCATAATTCGTTTAAAGCAGTTTGCGCTTTATTGTGACTTTCTTCTGTCCCATCTCCAAATCTTTCAACCCATGAAGCTGTATGACGCAAATGATAAGTCACTTCTTTACTTGATTTTTGAGCTATACCCGCTAATGTTTCGTCTTTACTTTTTGCTAACTCTGTATAAAAATAAAAATCAAAACAGTCAATAATTGCCTGACGAACAATAGTCCTTGCATAATCACCATTTGGTAGTTCAGTAATTTGGGCATTAAAATAGTGTCTATCGTTTCTCAAGTAAGCTAAATCATCTGCGGTTCTGCTTTTTCCTTCAACTAAGGCAGCATATTCTAGCAGAGATTTTGCAGTTCCTGTAATATCTAACGTAATATTAGTTAATGCTAAATCTTCTTCTAAAAATGGTCCGTGCCCTGTCCATTCACTTAAACGCTGACCTAAAATTAAATTAGTATCTCCTAGTCGTAAAGTATATTGAAATAATGCGTCGTTTACTGTCATAAAAGTTTTAAATTTTTAGTTATTAGTTTTTAGCAATTGGTTATTATTTGTAACTCAAAGTTTAAAACTAAAAACTGTTTTTCTACATGTGCCCAATAGCATCCGGAATTTGGTAAAACGTTGGATGGCGATATACTTTATCATTTGATGGTTCAAAAAAGGGTCCAATATCTTCGGGGCTGCTTGCTACAATAGCATTAGAGGGTACAGCCCATATCGAAATGCCTTCTCCGCGACGAGTGTATAAATCTCTGGCGTTTTGCAAAGCCATTTCTTTATCGTAGGCATGCAAACTTCCGCAATGCACAAAAGGTTGACCTGCTTTTTTTTGTAAAAATATTTCCCAAACTGGGCCTTGATTATCACTCATTTTTAATTAGTGCTTAGTTATTAGTTTTTAATATATAAGAGAATTGGTTACAAGGTTATTTAAAACTAATAACTCAAAACTCAACATTTACTTACGCTGCAGCGTAAACTTCCGAACGTTTTTTAGCAAATGCTTGGGCAGCTTCTCTTACCCATGCGCCTTCATCATGAGCTTTGTTACGAGCAGCTAAACGTTCTTTATTGCAAGGACCATTTCCACTGATAACATTTTTAAATTCAACCCAATTTGGTTCACTAAAATCATACCCTTTTTTTGCTTCATTCCATATTAAATTTGCATCTGGAACTGTTAATCCTAAATACTCAACTTGAGGCACGGTTTGATTCACAAATTTTTGTCGTAGCTGATCGTTGGTTTCTCTCTTAATTCTCCATTTTACAGCATTTTCACTATTTGGAGAATCAGCATCTGGCGGCCCAAACATCATCATAGTTGGATACCACCAGCGGTTTAAGGCATCTTGAGCCATCGCTTTTTGATCGGCTGTTCCAAAAGCTAAATGAGTCATTATTTCAAAACCTTGACGTTGATGAAAACTCTCTTCCTTACAAATCCTCACCATTGCCCTAGCGTAAGGTCCGTATGAAGCTCTTTGCAACATTACCTGGTTCATAATAGCAGCGCCGTCAACTAGCCAGCCTACTGCGCCAATATCAGCCCATGTTAATGTTGGATAATTAAAAATAGAAGAATACTTTGCCTTTCCTGTATGTAAATTATTTAATAACTCATCACGGCTAATGCCAAGTGTTTCAGCAGCTGTGTATAAATACAAGCCATGTCCGCCTTCATCCTGAACTTTTGCTAATAATACAACTTTTGCTCGCAAACTTGGCGCTCGAGTAATCCAATTACCTTCTGGCAACATGCCAACTATTTCTGAATGAGCATGCTGAGATATTTGACGAATAAGATGCTTACGATAATTTTCGGGCATCCAATCTTTAGGTTCAACCATTTCGTTTTTGGCTAACTTACCTTCAAATACTTCTTCAAATTTATTGATTTCCATTGTTTTTAGTTTATGAATTATACAAATATAGGCTTTTGACTAATTGGTTTCACGGATTTTAGTCTGATTTTTCTCATGTTTAAACATTAGCAAGTAATTAATGTTTAATTGTCGTTTTAATATTTTATTTTTGCGCAACAAAATATACACAATGGCAAGATTTCATACCTTAAAAATAAAGGATATTCGCAGAGAAACTTCTGATGCTGTATCTATCGCTTTTGATATTCCTTTAGCAATACAGCACGAATACCAATTTAAACAAGGTCAATATATCACAATAAAATTAATTGTAAACGGCGAAGAAATTCGTCGTTCATATAGTATTTGCACTAGTCCCTACAGTGAAAAAGAGTTAAGAGTGGCAGTTAAGGAAGTAAAAGATGGAAGAGCATCTACTTTAATGAATCGTAGCTGGAAAGTTGGCGATACTGTTGAGGTGATGACGCCAATGGGAAATTTTTATTCGGTATTATCAGGTAACAATAAAAAGCAATATGTTTTGTTTGCTGGTGGTAGCGGAATAACACCCATGATGAGCATTTTAAAAAGTGTTTTGTATATTGAGAAACAGAGCACAATAACACTAGTTTATGCAAATCGCGATGAAGATTCTGTTATTTTTAATTCGGAATTAGAAAAATTAGTTGCAGACCACTCTGAAAGATTAATGCTAGTAAATGTGTACGATAATCCTAAAACTCAAGTAAGTGATTTACAAAAAGGATTATTGTCGGTTGAGAGAGTAAAAGCTATTTTAGAAAATTATGGTGGAGTAAATGCCAATGAATATTTTATTTGCGGTCCTGGACCAATGATGGAAAATATTAAACAAGGATTAGATAGTTTAAAAATTGCAAACGAAAAAATCCACATCGAATATTTTAGCGCAGTAGTTGATGCTGTTAATAAAGCTGCTGGTAATGAACCAACAGGCGCTCCTGTAAACAGTGAGGTAACTGTTATTCAATATGGTATTGAAACTCAATTAAAATTAAACACTTCAGGATTAACCATATTAGATGCAGCCATTGATGCAGGAGTTGATGCGCCTTTTAGTTGCAAGGGAGCTGTGTGCTGCACCTGTCGTGCAAAAGTAATTGAAGGGAAAGTAAAAATGGACGCTAATTTTGCATTAACCGATGCTGAAGTGGAAGAAGGATTTGTCTTAACTTGCCAGGCTCATCCTTTAACCGAAAAAGTTGTGATTGACTTTGACGCTGTATAATTTTTGTATTCAATAAAATTAGAGTCAATTTATCATTTTTCGTTTTATTTCTTATAAATTGTTTAGGATAAATTTTATAACACTATAATAAATAGAGTTCTTTACTACTAACTTGTATTAATTCTATCATTTTTATAATTAAAAATAACCTTTCGTATTCGGTAATTGTTTTCAATTTTATAATAGTTTTTTCCTAAAGAAATTTATAAACAATCGGTTGAAAAGTACGTTGTATAAACGTTAGGTTTTTCTTTAAATTTGCGTCTCTAAAAAATACATTAATGACTACAGATAAATTTGTTTCCCGTCATAACGGTCCACGTGAAAATGAAATTAAACAAATGCTTACTAAAATAGGCGTTTCATCAGTGGATGAATTAATAACCCAAACTGTGCCTGATGGCATTAAATTAAAAAAACCATTAAAAGTTGATGCTGCTATGAGTGAGTATCAATATGCAAAGCATTTAAAAGCGCTTGGTAAAAAAAACAAAGTATTTCGTTCTTACATTGGTTTGGGATATTATAACAACATTTTGCCAGCAGTTATACAACGTAATGTATTAGAAAATCCGGGTTGGTATACAGCTTACACGCCTTACCAAGCAGAAATTGCTCAAGGTCGTTTGGAAGCTATTTTAAATTTTCAAACAATGGTTATGGACTTAACTGCCATGCCACTTGCAAATGCTTCTTTATTAGATGAAGCTACTGCAGCAGCAGAAGCGTTATTTATGTTTTATAGTAACCGTAGTAAAGACAAAGTTAAAAATGGTGGAAATAAATTTTTCATCAGCAATACTGTTTTTCCTCAAACCATTGATGTTGTTCGAACGCGTGCAGTACCTTATGGTATTGAATTAGTTTTTGGTGATGCTAATACTATTTCGTTAGATGATACATTCTTCGGGGCTTTAATTCAGTATCCAGATATTAACGGCGAAATAAATGATTATAAAACCTTTGTAACTAGCGCTCATGAAAAAGAAATTCAAGTGGTTGTTGCAACTGATTTATTAGCATTAGCATT
>JBIKOX010000237.1:0-3935 GCA_044357775.1 Bacteroidia bacterium
GCAGATTGTGTTGTTGGTAATTCGCAACGATTTGGCGTACCATTAGGTTATGGTGGACCTCATGCTGCATTTTTCACTTGTCGCGAAAACTATAAACGATTATTGCCTGGTCGTATTATTGGTGTTTCTGTAGATGCAGAAGGTAATCCTGCGTTACGTATGGCCTTACAAACTCGTGAGCAACATATTAAACGAGATAAAGCAACTTCTAATATTTGTACAGCGCAAGCCTTATTAGCGATTATGGCTAGTATGTATGCAGTGTATCACGGTCAAGAAGGAATAAAGGCTATTGCTCAAGGAGTTCATAACGCCACAGACACACTAGTTGGCGCCTTAAAAACTAATGGCTTAGATGTTAAAACTAAATTATATTTTGATACAATAGTTGTTGCTTGTGATGCAGATAAAATTATTGAAGCTGCGGAGGCAAAGGAAATTAATTTCAGAAAAGTTGACCATGCACATATTGGTATTTCGTTAGACCAAACTGTTGAACAACAAGATTTAGTTGATATTTTATCTATTTTCGGAATTCAATTAACAGCTGCCCCAAACATTTCTAATGTCATTTCTTCCTCAAATTTAAAACGTTCGTCCTCGTATTTAACTCATCCAACTTTTAATTCTTACCATAGTGAGAGTGAAATGATGCGATATATTAAACGTTTAGAAAATAAGGATTTATCGTTAGTTCATTCTATGATTTCATTAGGTTCTTGTACCATGAAATTAAATGCAGCGTCTGAATTATTACCTATTACCTGGCCTGAATTTGCAAATATACATCCATTTGTTCCATTAAATCAGGCACAAGGTTATGCAGAGTTAATTGAACAATTAAATAAAGATTTATCTGAAATTACTGGTTTTGCTCGTATGAGTTTTCAACCAAACTCTGGCGCTCAAGGCGAGTACACAGGTTTAATGGTTATTAGAGCTTATCATATTGCAAACAATAATGCTCATCGCAATGTTGCTATTATTCCGTCTTCGGCACATGGCACTAATCCTGCATCAGCTGCGATGGCAGGAATGAAAATCATTATCTCAAAATGCGATGACAAAGGAAATATTGATTTAATTGATTTGAAAGAAAAAGTAGAATTGCACAAGGATCATTTATCTTGTTTAATGGTAACTTACCCTTCTACTCATGGAGTTTATGAGGAATCAATTACTGACATTACTAAATTAATTCACGATAATGGTGGTTTAGTTTATATGGATGGAGCAAATATGAATGCTCAAGTGGGCTTAACATCTCCCGGGAATATTGGGGCTGATGTTTGTCACTTAAACTTACATAAAACATTTGCAATTCCTCATGGTGGAGGTGGCCCTGGTATGGGACCAATTGGCGTCGTTGAAAAATTAGTACCATTTTTACCTTCTCACACAATTATTAATACGTCAGGAGACAAAGGAATTACTGCAGTATCAGCAGCACCTTATGGTAGCGCATTGATTTTATTAATTTCTTATGGATACATTAAAATGTTAGGCGCTGATGGCTTAAAGCAGGCAACAGAGATGGCTATTTTAAATGCTAACTACATGAAAGAATTATTATCGCCAAGCTACAAAATTTTATATACCGGTAAAAACGGACGATGTGCACATGAAATGATTTTAGATTGCAGCGATTTTAAATTATCCTCAGGTGTTGAAGTGGGAGATATAGCTAAACGTTTAATGGACTATGGTTTCCATGCGCCAACTGTTTCTTTCCCAGTGCATGATACCTTAATGATTGAGCCAACTGAAAGTGAAAGCAAAGATGAGTTAGATCGTTTTTGTGAAGCCATGATTTCTATTCGTAAAGAAATTCAAGAAATTCAGGATGGTAAATTTGACAAGGCAGATAACGTTATCAAACATGCACCACATACTTGTAAATTAGTAGTTGCCGATAATTGGACAAAACCATACTCTCGTCAAAAAGCAGCCTACCCAATAAATTGGGTGCGTGATAATAAATTTTGGCCAAGTGTTGCTAAAGTTGATAGCGCTTACGGAGATAGAAATTTAGTGTGTTCTTGCGCTCCAATTGAAGCATATATGGAAGAAACTGTTTCAGCTTAATTTATTGTATTTTTATTATTTAGACTGACTTGCTATTTTAACTTGCTTTTGCTTAGCGCATAGGCTTTTTCCTTGTATCGCAGTTTAACTTGTTAGAACATTAAAATTTAGTATTAAATTAAAAATGCGTGAAGGATAGAATGGAAAGCCCAGAGCTATGACGCAGGAATAGCGAGGACTTGAAATGATAGCCTGACCCGCAGGGACACGCCCAAAAATATACTACGTAAAAATAGGCACACCGCGCAATTAGTAATAAATTTGTTTACAAACCCACGAATGGCAAATTATACATTAAATAACGATACGATTGCTGCTTTGGCTACACCACATGGACCAGGAGCTATTGCCGTTATTCGTTTAAGTGGAGAAAAATCCATTGCCATTGTTGAAAAAGTATTTTATACTAAATCTTTAAAACATAAAGCACTGGCTAGCAAAGCTAGTCACACGGCGCATTTTGGACTGATAGTCGAAAATGAGGTGATTATTGATGAAGTTTTAGTTACCATATTTAAAGCACCAAATACTTACACGGGCGAAGAGATTGTTGAGGTATCTTGTCATGGTTCGCAATTTATACAACAACAATTATTACAAGTATTTTTTAAACATGGAGCTCGTCCGGCGCAAGCAGGCGAATATACTTTGCGTGCTTTTTTAAATGGGAAATTAGATTTGAGTCAGGCCGAAGCGGTTGCTGATTTAATAGCCAGCAATTCAGCAACGTCGCACCAAGTAGCTATGCAGCATATGCGTGGCGGATTTAGTAGTAAAATTGCTGTGTTGCGAGAGAGCTTATTAAACTTTGCTTCGCTTATTGAATTAGAATTAGATTTTAGTGAAGAGGATGTGGAGTTTGCTGATAGAACAGATTTAAAAAAATTGATTCATACTATTTTAGCAATTATTGAAAAACTGATTTCCAGTTTTGAAGTTGGTAACGTTATTAAAAATGGAATTCCGGTTGCTATTGTTGGTAAACCTAATGCTGGTAAATCAACATTACTAAATGTACTATTAGATGATGATAGAGCTATTGTGAGTGAAATTGCAGGAACAACTAGAGATACCATTGAGGAAGAGTTAATTATTGATGGAGTTTTATTTAGATTTATTGATACAGCCGGTATTAGAACAACTACTGATTTAATTGAGCAAATAGGTGTAAACAAGGCTTTTGAAGTGATGAAAAAATCGGCAATTGTTATTTATTTGTTTGACACGCATGAATTGAGTAGGGGAGATTTAGAACTTGAGTTGAATGCAGTGAAAGAATATATAGGAAATTCGCAGTTATTGGTGGTTGGTAATAAAATTGATTTTGAAAATTTAAGTGATTTAACTTCTGAATTTAAAGATGTTCCAAATATTTTATTTATTTCGGCTAAAGAACAAAGTAATATTCAACAATTAAAAAATACCCTAGTAAGTTTGTTCGACACCCGTGCCGTAAACACTACAGATACAATTGTTACCAACTCGCGTCACGTTAGTTCATTAAATAATGCCCAACAAGCTTTAATGAAAGTGAATGAAGGTTTAAGTTCGAATATTCAAAGTGATTTTTTAGCATTAGATATCCGTTATGCTTTAGAAGCCTTAGGAGAAATTACAGGTCAAGTTACAAATGATGACTTATTGGGAAACATTTTTTCCAAGTTCTGTATCGGAAAGTAATTACCTTTCTATTGATTTCTAAGCCCTTGCTATTGTTGATAATTAGCCCAACATCCTTCTTTTTTTTGTTGCCCGAAAGCTCTTTATAATGTATTTTTGTTGCCATAACGGTGCCTAAGTTTATTGCCTATATGTTTGGGCAACAAATTTTAGAGTATTGGCGAAATGAT
>JBIKOX010000260.1:0-3292 GCA_044357775.1 Bacteroidia bacterium
GTTTTATAAGTTTGGCATTAAGCGCGTTACTATGGATGATATTGCTAAAGAATTAGGCATGTCAAAAAAAACAATTTACCATCATTTTAAAGAAAAAGATGATTTAGTAAATACGTTGTGCGACACCGAAATGATTAAACATGAGCAAATTTTTGATGAATTATTTAACGAATCAAAAAATCCAATCCATGAAATGATGCTTATTTCAGCAAATATGCGAAAAATGATGCAGCATATTAATCCAATATTTTTTCTTGATTTGCAAAAATTTCATCCACAGGCTTTAAATCGTTTTCAAGAATTTAAGCAAAATTGTGCATTTAAACATATTGAACGAAATATAACTAAAGGAATTGAAGCCGGTTTTTACAGAAAAGATATAGATGTTGAATTTACAGCAAAATATAGATTATCTCAATTAGACATGCTGTTGTTTGGCAATTACTACTCATTCGAAAAAATTAGTTTTACCAAATCACACGAACTATTATTAGATATGTTTGTTTACGGTATTTGCACTGCAAATGGTCATCAACTGCTTAACGAATATAAAAAAGTATAAAATATTAAAATATATAAAATATGAATTCATTAAAAATTTACTGTTTGCTTTTATCATGCTCGCTCTTGGTGCTAAAGTCATTGGCGCAAGATACAAATGACAAAACGTTTACTCTGCAGCAGTCCATTGAGTATGCTTACAAAAATAGTCCAAACTACTTAAATGCCGAAAACGATGTATTGATGGCTAAGTATAAGCGAAAAGAAGTTTTAGGAATGGCAATGCCTCAAATTAATTCTAGTGTAGATTTTAAAGATTTTATCGAAATTCCTACATCGTTATTGCCTGGTCAAATTTTTGGTGCACCTGCTGGAACTTTTATTCCTGTGAGGTTTGGCACTAAATATCAAGCATCAGCTGGTGCATCAGGGTCTTTGTTAGTTTTTAGTGCCGATTATTTAATAGCATTAAAAGGTACAAAGGAGCTATTAAGTTTGATGAATATAAATGTATTAAGAACTAAAACAGAAATTATTAGTCAAGTTTCAAAAGCATATTACAGTGTTTTAGTCAACAATGAAAGAATCAATTTAATAGAGGCAAATATTGTAAAACTAAATAAATTATTAAATGACACTAAAGCGTTTAATAAGCAAGGTTTTGTAGAGCAAATAGATGTGGATAGGTTAGAGGTATCCTATAATAATTTAACAACCGAAAAGCAGAAAATTGAGCGATTAATAAGTCTGAGTGTAAACTTGCTTAAATTTCAGATGGGATATGTTGGCGCTGAAAATCTCGTATTAACCGATTCACTGGTGCTAACAGATAATTCAGAAATTAGTACTTCTAAAATAGATCCTACAAAACGAAGCGAGTACCAATTATTGGAAGTACAGCAAAAATTAAATAAATTAAATGTAAAGCGTTTGCAATTTGGTTATTTGCCAACTTTAGTTGCCTACGGCAGTTTTAACTATTCAGGGCAAAGAAATGAATTTGATTTTTTTGATAAAAAGAAAGATTGGTTCCCCACAGCGTTAGTGGGAGGAACGTTATCTTTAAGTTTATTTGATGGATTACAACGTCATTATAAAATTCAGCAAGCAAAACTCGATTTTAAAAAAGGAGAAAATACAATTAAGAACTTGCTTTTGGGTATTGAATTGGAAGGTGCAGCAGCAGTAGTTAATTATAATAATGCTATTTCATCACTCCAAATTCAAAAACGAAATATGGATTTAGCAAAGAACATTTATAACGTATCACAAAAAAAATACGAGCAAGGTGTTGGAAGTAATTTAGAAGTTATAAACGCGCAGCAATCTTTGCGAGAATCTGAAACTAATTATTTTAATGCAGTTTATGATTTATTAGTTTATAAAATTGATTATCAAAAAGCAACCGGAACATTAGTTAAATAAGAAATAGAGTTATTATAAAATAAAAAAATATGTCAAAAATTCAAAACATTTTAATCCCAATCATTTCCACTTCAATTTTCATAGCATCATGTGGAGAAGGCAATACGGAAAGCTTAACAGATTTAAAATCGCAGCAAGCAGATTTAAAAACGCAATTAGCAGAAATAAATGCTAAGATTTCTAAATTAGAAGGTGATTCTTCAAAAAAGTTTGCGCTTGTTGAAGCAAGTGTAATAACTCCGGCAATTTTTAAAACATATATCAATGTTCAAGGAAGAGTTGATGCTGAAGAAAGTGTATCCCTATCATCAGAAATGCCCGGTACAATTACTAAAATTAATGTAAAGCCTGGCGATCAAGTTTCTCAAGGGCAAGTTTTAGCGGAGACTGATGCACGCGCTTTGCAGCAAACAATTTCTGATTTGCAAACAAATTATGAGTTGGTAAATCTTTTATATGAAAAACAAAAAGCATTATGGGATCAAAAAATTGGAACAGAGGTTCAGTATCTTCAATCTAAAAACCAAAAGGAAAGTATAGAGAAAAAAATGGCAACGCTTCAAGAGCAAGTTCGCATGACAAAAATTATTTCACCCATTAACGGAACTATTGATGCTGTTGATATTAAGCTAGGACAATTAACTGCTCCAGGTATGCCAGCTATTCGCGTTATTAATTTTAATAATTTAAAAGTAAAAGCTGATTTAGCGGAAAGTTATTCTTCAAAAGTACATAAAGGTGATGAGGTTTTAATAAAGTTTCCAGATTCTAATGATACGTTAACAGCTCGTATTAATTATTCCTCTCGTGCAATTAATGCGATGAACAGAACTTTTGGAGTAGAAATAGTATTAAATAATAATAAAGAATTCCACCCAAACCAAATTGCGGTTTTAAGTATCAATGATTATAAATCGCAAAAGCCCGTGTTAAGTATTCCTTTAAATTATATTCAAAAAGATATAAAAGGAGCACCCTTTGTTTTGGTAGCGGATGGAACTAAAGCAGCTAAGCGAAATGTTACTTTAGGAAAAGAATATAACGGAGTTGTAGAAATTTTAGCTGGTTTGTTAGAATCTGATTTAGTTATAAAGTCGGGTTACGACGGATTAAATGAAGGTGATGCCATAAAAGTAAAATAATTTTGAATTTTAAGTGTTTAGTTTTTAATAGCAGTATGTATTGGAAAACTAAACACTAGAACGGCGTATTAAAAACTTATAACTAATAATTAAAAACTAAATAAAGTGGATTTTAAACAATTTAAACCCAGTAGTTGGGCAATCGATAATAAAACAGCTATATATATTGTTGTGATTATTATTTCCTTAATGGGAGTTAGTTCTTATAATAAATTACCAAAGGA
>JBIKOX010000209.1:0-5089 GCA_044357775.1 Bacteroidia bacterium
AGATTCGATTCAATTAAGAAGAACTCAAGCAACGCACTCTGTGGGAAGGAAACCAGATGGAAGCAGCACTTGGAATATTTTTACCGCACCAACGCCAAATGCAACTAACTCGAGTACCGGTTACACCTCTTATGCAGTAAGGCCTGCCATGAATGTTCCTCCAGGGTTTTACTCAGGAACAAAAATTGTTTCATTAAGTGCTACACCATCTAATAGTTTAACCATTCATTATACAACAAATGGTGCTGAGCCAACGACAGCTTCAGCAGTTTATGTTTCAACACCAATTACAATCAGCGCAACATCTGTAATCAGAGCATATGCAGTTAGCAGCAACCCTTCTATACTTCCAAGTTTTATGGAAACAAACACTTACCTTATAAATGAAACTATTGATTCTCATTATGGCGTTGTTTCTGTTTCGGGGGGTGCGCAACTAGATCAGCTTTTTGGAGGTACACAAAATAATCCTCTTACACATTTAGAATACTTTGAAAATAAATTATTTAAAACAGAAGGTTATGGTGGCGCAGATAAGCATGGCAATGATTCTTGGGCTTATAATCAAAGAGGAATTGATGTAGAAACATATGATGAATATGGTTACAATAACGCTTACAAGCACCAGTTTTTTACTGATCCTAACATGAATGACGTTAGTCCGCGTAAAGAATTTCAACATATTATGATAAAGGCAGCGGCATCAGATAATTACTCTTCATCAAATAACGCCGGAAAACCATCATGTCATATGCGTGATGCTTTTGTGCAATCGTACCAATTTAAGAGTGGATTAGAATTAGATGGCAGAAGAAACAAGCATGTGATCGTTTTTAAAAATGGTGCTTATTGGGGTTTATATGAATTGCGAGAAGCGTTTGAAGGAGATTATACAGATTACTATTATGACCAACCGAGTGATAGTATTGATAATTTAGCTTATTGGGGGGGGTTACAAATTAGAAATGGTAGTGATACTGCTTGGGTAAACTTATATAATTTTATTATGGCTAATTCTATGACAAACGTCTATAATTATGGCTATGTTGAAAGCAGACTCAATTTTAAAAGTTTGGTAGATTATATGGTTTACAACTCTTATGTGGTAAATTCTGATTTTATAAATTGGAACTCCGCATGGTGGAGAGGCAGAGCAACACAAGGTGACAAAAAGAAATGGCGCTATTGGAGTTGGGACATGGATAATGTGTACGATTTAGGAGAAAATTTTTCAGGATTACCTACCACTGATATGAATTCCGATCCTTGTGCATACACCAATGTATTTCAAAATGCAGGTCCAAATCAGGGCCATCCAGATATTTTAGAAAAACTGCTTACTAATCCGACTTTTAAAGCATTTTACATCAATCGTTACGCTGATTTAATTAACACAGCGTTTAAATGTTCGAGCATTTTAGCACACTTTAACTATTTCAAAACTATTTTAACTCCCGAAATGCCCCGTCAAATAGCTAAATGGGGAGGAACAATGGTTGAATGGAATAAAAATATGGATACATTAGAAGCTAAAATAACCAGACGTTGCAGTTACATCGAATCTGCAATTGTAAATTGTTATTCTGTATCTGGACCGTATGACATAACCGTTGATGTTCAGCCTGCTGGAGCAGGAACCGTGAAATTAAACTCCCTAAATTTAAATAACTATGTTTGGTCAGGTAAATATTTTGGAGGTGTAAAAATGAGCTTTGAACAAACTGTGTCAGACACTTCATTATACGAATTTGATTATTGGGAATTTAAGAATCATGTGCCTACAGCTCCGCTTAAAATTACTAATGATAGTGTTGCCATATTATTGGCTACAAACGATAATGTTATTGCCCATTATCGCGAAAAAGCCCAAGAGGTTGTTTTACCATCTGCTTTTACTCCTAATGGCGACGGACGAAATGATATTTTTTTACCACTTGGCGTGAGGTACGTGAAAAATATGAAAATAGAAATATGGAACCGTTGGGGTCAATTAGTATTTAGTAGCGAGGATCCAACAAAAGGATGGGATGGCAATTATCAAGGAAGTCCTGCTCAAACAGGCGTATATGCATATGTTGTTAATTACGTAACCACAGCCGAAGTTGAAGAAAAAGTAATAAAAGGTAATGTAACGTTGATTCGATAAAGTAACCTTATCACAAAATTCATATCAAACCATGAAAAAATATTTATTTGCAGTAGCCATTTTTATTTCATCCTTGACTTTTGGGCAAGACGTTCATTTTTCTCAATTACAAGAAACGCCACTATGGTTAAATCCTGCCAATGCCGGATTTATGAATGGTTATTTTAGAGCTATTGCGAATTACAGAAATCAATGGGCCACAATGGGTAATGCTTATCAAACTATGGCGGTATCGGTTGATGCCTCTACATTGAAAACAAAAACAAATTTAGCTTATTTGGGTATAGGATTGTTTGTTTTTAATGATCAAGCTGGCGTTGCAAAAATGGGTGCTACACAAGCGCAACTTCACCTCAACGCAATTATTAAAGCCGGCGATAAAAGTAAAATCGGTGGCGGTATTTATTTTGGACTAAATCAGCACAGCGCAAATTATTCCGCACTAACATACGGAAATCAATTTGATGGTAAAATTATTGATAATTCCTTAGCAAGTGGCGAATCAGTTGTTTATGATACTTACATCAATACGGATGTTGGTGTTGGCGTTAATTACGAATTTTCGAATGCTACCGTTGATATGTTGCGCGACGATATTGTAAGTTTTAAAATTGGAGGTGCGGTGCATCATATTAATAAGCCCGTACAAAAATTTGGATCAGGTTCGAGTTACCAATTACCTATGCGTTTTGTAGGTAATATTCAAGGACGTATCGACATAAAAGAAGCGAAAATTTCATTACTACCTAGCGTTATTTTTTTACGACAAGGTATTGCTTCTGAAGTAACATTGGGAACCTACATTCGTTGTCGATTTAAAAATCCTACAAAACTAACAGGTGTTAAATCAGAGACAGCTCTAAACATTGGCTTATTTTACAGAGTTAATGATGCCATTATACCGCAACTGAACTTAGACTTAGGTAAATTTGCTATTGGTGTAGCTTACGACTTAAATGTTTCTAAATACAGACAAGTTACCAATTTACAGGGAGGTTACGAAATCTTTTTAAAATTCATTTCATTAGATGACGCTTTATTTAAACGTAAGCGTGAACATGGATTAAATTAATTTTCATTTTTTTATAATTAATTTAGAGTCGGATTTAAAATCCGACTTTTTTGTATTTACTAAAACAGCATACTAAAAAAATTATTGCATTAATTCTAAGTTTAGGATTATTGATTTGGTTTTTATGCTGTTTACCCAAACCATTATTTAACGATTCATACTCTATTATTTTAAACGATACTAAGGGCGAATTACTTTCTGCTAAAATTGCACAAGATGGACAATGGCGTTTTCCGGAAAGTAAAACCATTAACACAAAATTTGCTAACTGTATTTTAGCATTTGAGGATGAATACTTTTTTTATCATCGTGGCATCAATCCATTTTCGATATGGCGCGCCTTTAAACAAAATAAACAAGCTGGAAAAGTAGTAAGTGGCGGCAGCACCATTACCATGCAATTAACAAGATTGATGCGAAAAAATAAAAAGAGAACGTACTCAGAAAAATTAATTGAAATATTGCTTGCCTTGCGAATTGAACTAACGTATACAAAATCAGAAATCTTGCAATTATATAATTCTCATGCGCCTTTTGGAACTAACGTTGTTGGAGTTGAGGCTGCATCATGGCGTTATTTTGGAAGAAGGTTATCTGAACTCTCATGGGCAGAATGTGCTACTTTAGCAGTACTACCAAATTCACCTTCTATTATTTATCCCGGCAAGAACCAAGAAAAATTACGACTAAAACGAAATAGATTATTGTACAAAGTACTTCAATTAAAATATATAGATTACGAAACTTATCAATTAGCATTGGAGGAACCATTGCCGGAAAAACCTTTTGCACTGCCAAATAAATCAAGGCATTTGTTAAACAGAGCATTAAAAGAAAATAACCTTGAAAACAATTTCAGCACTACTATTAATTCTGAAATTCAAGATAGAGTATTAGAGATAGTAGCTAAACACGCATCGCAATTAAAACAAAACGAAATTCATAATTTATGTGCGTTGGTTTTAGATATTAAATCAAATGAGGTGATTACTTACATTGGCAATACACCTTTACGAGACAAAGAACTGCATGGTGAAGATGTAGATGTTATTTCATCTAACCGCAGTACCGGCAGTTTATTAAAGCCCTATTTATATGGTTTTATGCTGAATGACGGAGAGTTATTACCAAACATGTTAGTACCTGATATACCAACGCAAATTGCAGGATATGTTCCTCAGAATTTTAATTTTACTTATGATGGCGCCGTGCCAGCCAAGCAAGCGTTATCTAGAAGTTTAAATATTCCTGCCGTAAAAATGTTGCAGCAATATACCATTGATAAATTTTTAGATCGGTTAAAACAAATTGGATTAACCTCCATGAATCGTTCTGCTGATAATTATGGATTATCTTTAATACTAGGTGGTGGCGAATCTAAATTATGGGATATGTGCTCGGCTTATGCAAGTATGGCAAGGGTTTTAAATAATTACAACAAAACAAAAAACTATTTTTTAGAGGATTGGCAAAAGCCAAACTACCTTACTAATACAACTATTACCTCAAAGAGTAAGCAAGCAATTTCTCCTATAATTTCAGCATCATCTATCTGGTTAATGTTTGAAGCCATGGCTGAAGTTGGACGCCCTGACATTGATGCAAGTTGGCAACGCCTTGGAAATGCTCAAAAAATTGCGTGGAAAACAGGAACAAGTTTTGGTTTTAGAGACGGTTGGGCTATTGGTGTTTCAGGTAATTATGTAGTTGGTGTTTGGGTTGGAAATGCAGATGGCGAAGGGCGCCCAGGCTTAACAGGTATTTCAGCAGCAGCGCCCATTTTGTTTGAAATTTTTGGCTCACTACCAAAAGCAGATTGGTTTAAAATGCCCGTAAATGATTTAAAGCAAGTTTTAGTTTGTAAACAAAGC
>JBIKOX010000210.1:0-5076 GCA_044357775.1 Bacteroidia bacterium
TACTATTACAAATCCAAATAGCAGTTCTACAATTGCAAGCCCAGCTTTAACAACTATATATAATGTGATAGGGTCTATTGGTAATACTTCTTTTTTATGTACATCATCAAATACAGTTCAGGTAACTATCATCCCTGCCCCAACAATTACGGTGAGTCCTCAAATTGTAATATGTGAAGGACAATCAACAACAATTTATGCGGTTGGAGCAAATAGCTATACTTGGAGCCCAGCAATTGGATTAACTAATCCTAACGCTGCATCTACTAATTTAAACCCAACTGGTTCGGGGACTTTTATTTATACAGTAACTGCTGCAAATATTAATTGCGTCGCAACTGAAACAGTAGAAGTAATTGTAAATCCATTACCGATAATAAATGCTGGAGCAGATACTACGATCAATATTGATAATTCATTGGTTTTATTTGGAACAGGCAACACCAATGTTGGCTTTTTATCTACCGATGGTACACAATTAAGTTGTAATTATTGTTATTCTCTAACCGTAAATCCTCAAAACAACACATGTTATAAATTAGAAGGAATCAATAATTTTGGCTGCAGAACAATAGATGATATTTGCGTTACCGTTACTAAAGATTGGGATGTTTTTATACCAAACGCATTTACTCCTAACGGCGATAAAAACAACGAATTATTTATTCCGGTTGGCTATGGAATCACTGAAATACGCTTAACTATTTTTGATAGGTGGGGAAATTTAATTTTTAAAAGTAATGGTGAGACAATAGGCTGGGATGGTAAAAAGAATGGACAATTATGTGAACAAGGAGTTTATATTTACCAAGCAGAAATAACTTCCCTTTCAGGAACTAACCTTAAAAAAACAGGACATGTTACTTTGCTTACTAGAGTAAAGTAATGTTAATTATTTATCAGTGCTGATATCCTGAAAATTTAATTTGACCTAAAGAATAAATAAGTTTTACTTTTTGGTTTGCAGATTTAAGAATAATAAAAAAGTTTAGTGAATTTTTTCACTAAACTTTTTTATTATAATTCCGCTAAAAAATCAGCATACCAATTTTTTTCACTTGTTTCAGTCAAGCCTACTTTGCCTTTGTAATTTCTATATTAATATCTAATCTTACATCTTTACTTACAGCAACTCCACCAGCTTCTAAAACTGCATTCCAAGCTAAACCAAAATCTTTACGATTAATTGAACCAGTGACTTTAAATGCATAACGTTCCATTCCATAAGGATCTTTAACAATTTTTGCTGCTCCAATTGCATTTAAACTAACGGATTTAGTTACTCCATGCATTGTTAAATCGCCAACTAACGTATAAGTATTTTTTACTTTACCAGCTGTCATTGATTTGCTCACAAACGTGATTTTTGGAAATTTTGCAACATCAAAAAAGTCAGGACTTTTTAAATGACCATCTCTTTTTTCGTCATCAGTGTTAATACTTGCAGCATCTACAGAAAAATCTATTTTAGCATCAGTAAAATCTGCATCCGCTTTTACTGATGTTACTTTGCCTTCATAAAGTTTAAATTTACCTTCAGTTTCACTTACCATCATGTGAGTAACCGCGAAACCTAGTTTACTGTGAGAAGCATCAACATTCCAGTTTGTTTGTGCTTTTGAACTTGTAGAGATTACTGCAATTGCTACTAATGTTTTAAATGTTGTTTTCATAATTTGTTTTATTGTTTTATATTATTTATTAATTTTTTACAAATATAAGTTATAACATTAGATGTTTAAACATTTAATTTGAAATAATTGTTAAAACGTACAAAAATTTAATTTTGAAAATTTAATAGGATTATCTATTGAATTAATAAACTACTACTATACTTTATTTCATTCATCATAAATATAACCCTATAAATTACAGGTTTAAGCACATTTTGAAGTTTAAAATTGAAAAAATTATCACGTATTGGACTCACATCTCCACTGCCGTTATAAACCAAAGCTTGATTTTGGTCATGAATAAAAATTTCCATATTAGTATTGCGATCCTTAGCTTTTGTTTTTATCTGAAACTCTCCATTGTTTGGATTAGGAAAGACAACAACTGAATTATCTTTTTCATTTGCTGCGGCTACTGAAATTACTTTTGAAATTTCAAATTCACCTGAAAAATCAACTTGTTTTAATCGAAAGTAACTTGTTTTAGAAATTTGTTCTAAATAACATGGTTCATAAATTAAAGATTGAATGCTATTTCCATCCACCGCTTTTGAATCAAAACTTGCTATGGGATGAAAATTAAAAGCATCTTCACTTTTCTCTATTTCAAAGTAATTATTATTTGTCTCCGTTGCTGTTTGCCATTTAAAATTAACTTGATTATCCCCATCTACTTCAGCACTAAAATCAACTAGCTCAATTGGCATTACTAGTTTATCCTGCAATGTTCCCCCAATTAAAACCCAATTTTCATTAGCATTAATAGAATGTGACATTGTTATCGAAGCGGCTCCCGGTTTCGATGTGGAGCGGTTTGAATGTGATCCCGTTAATGTCCAATATTGATTTTGGCCACTACCGTTTGAAGTTGGAGTAGCGGCAATATTACCTAAAAGACTAACGGCTAAATGGCCAACACTGCTAGTAAAAGTTATAGAGGGTGTAGTAGATTTATTTTGCGCTACCTTGGGGTTAGCAAATGGCGCAGCTTGATAAACTCCAGAATAATCTGCAATTCCCATAAATGCATCTGTACCACCAGAAAAATTTGCAATTACATTAGCTGTTGTTGCGCTTGCGCTGCTTCCTAAGGCAAGGTAGTATATAGCAACACTCATTCCAGCTCTTGAACCTACTGTAAATTGAGTTAATGCTAATCCATTCCAGGTTACACTACTAATGTTTTTTTCCTTTATTGTAATGCCAACATAAATTAATCTATCTGCACCTGCAGGTATTGTTTTAGCCTGCGTTAGCGACGATACACTATTACCACTTCTGGTAACAGAACTATTAAATACAATTTGAGCATTTAATGCAATACAGCTACTAATTAAAAAAAGGCTTGATAAAAAAAACTTCATTGTAATATATTAAAAAATAAAAATTTGACAAAAAAATTGTATTCTGAATCTTTTTCAAATACCGTGCAAATTTTTAAAATCATTAATAATTTTAATACAATTCAGTTAAAATTTAATATATTTGACATCCAAATTTAAAGCCCACGTTGTAAGTGGGAAAAAATATATGATAAAAATAACTCTACCAGATGGTTCAATTCGTGAGTACGAAAAAGGAACCACAGCAATGCAAGTTGCAATAAGCATTAGCGAAGGATTAGCTCGAAATGTGCTAGCAGCAAAACTTAATAATGTAATTGTAGATGCAAGTACATCTATTAACGACAATAGCACATTGAGTTTATTAACTTGGAATGATGATGAAGGAAAAAATACACTTTGGCATTCATCAGCTCATTTATTAGCAGAAGCTTTAGAGGCTCTTTATCCAAATGTTAAATTTTGGGTTGGTCCGCCTTTGGAAGCAGGTTTCTACTATGATGTTGATTTGAACGGCGAAGTTTTAACACCTTCTGATTTTGAAAAAATTGAAGCTAAGATGTTAGAATTGGCTCGTCAAAGCAATGCCTTTATCCGCAAAGAAATTATTAAAGCGGACGCAATCAACTATTTTACTCAAAAGGATGATTCTTATAAATTAGATTTGTTAGAGCGTTTAGATGATGGCAATATTACTTTGTATACACAAGGTAATTTTACAGATTTGTGTCGTGGCCCTCATATTCCCAATACTGGATTTATTAAAGCAGTTAAAGTTTTAAGTATTGCTGGTGCCTATTGGAAAGGTGATGAAAAAAATAAGATGTTAACTCGTATTTATGGCATTGCTTTCCCAAAAGATAAGGAACTAAAAGAATATTTAGTTTTATTAGAAGAAGCTAAAAAGCGTGATCACCGAAAATTAGGAAAAGAATTAGAATTATTTTGTTTCTCTGAAAAAGTAGGAGCTGGTTTACCATTATGGTTACCAAAAGGTGCTATGTTGCGAGAGCGCTTAATACAGTTTATGCAAAAAGCACAAACTAAAGCTGGTTACTTGCCTGTTGTCACTCCTCACATCGGACAAAAAGAACTATACGTTTGTTCAGGTCATTATGAAAAATATGGAGCCGATTCCTTTCAGCCAATAAAAACACCTCACGAGGGAGAAGAATTTTTCTTAAAACCTATGAATTGTCCTCATCACTGCGAAATTTATAAATCTTCCCCAAAATCGTATAAAGATTTACCAGTTCGTTATGCAGAGTTTGGAACAGTTTATCGTTACGAGCAAAAAGGAGAATTACATGGCTTAACACGCGTGCGTGGATTTACTCAAGATGATGCACATTTATTTGTTCGTCCTGATCAAGTTCAAGAAGAATTTGAAAAAGTGATAGATTTGGTATTATATGTTTTTAACGCTTTAGATTTTAAAGATTATACTGCGCAAATTTCGTTACGAGATCCCGACAATAAAACAAAATACATTGGTACAGATGCCAATTGGCAATTAGCTGAGCAGGCTATTATTGATTCTGCAGCAAAAAAAGGATTACGTACTGTTGTTGAAACTGGAGAAGCTGCATTTTATGGACCTAAATTAGACTTCATGGTAAAAGATGCAATTGGTCGTAAATGGCAACTCGGAACAATTCAGGTTGATTATAATCTGCCGGAGCGTTTTGAATTGGAATATACTGGGTCGGATAATTTAAAGCATCGCCCTGTAATGATTCACAGAGCACCATTTGGATCTTTGGAGCGTTTTATAGCTGTTTTAATTGAGCATTGTGGTGGTAATTTTCCACTTTGGTTAACCCCAGATCAAGTTGCTATTTTGCCGATTAGCGAAAAATATAACGATTATGCAAAAAAAGTTTTAGAATTGTTAAATATTTCCGATATTCGCGGCCTTGTTGATGATAGAAATGAAAAAATAGGCAAAAAAATTCGTGATAACGAGGTAAACAAAGTGCCGTTTATGCTTGTTGTTGGCGAAAAAGAAGCTGAAGATGGAACAGTTGCGGTGAGAGAGCATGGTAAAGGTGATATAGGAA
>JBIKOX010000040.1:0-17694 GCA_044357775.1 Bacteroidia bacterium
AGTGGCAAGTGCTGTTGCTGTAATAGCAGCGGGTTGAGTTAATGTAATTGTATTAGTAATAGTACAATTATTCACATCCTTAATAGTAACAGTGAATGTTCCTGCACCAATATTTGAAATAGCAGCAGTAGTTTTTGTAGGAACAGTTGACCATGTATAAGAATAAGTTCCGGTTCCACCATTTACAGTAGCTAAAGCTGAGCCATCCGTTAATCCAAAACAACTTATATTTTCTCCATTATAATCTGATGTAACTGCTAATGTTGAATTTAAAACAGCAGGTAATGTAATAACTGAAGTACTCGAAACACAACCTCTGCTATCTTTAATAATAACAGTATATGTTGCGGCTATAGAAATATTACTGCTGTATGTTCCTAATGCTAAATACGAAGTGCCGTTATTAAATGAAACGAAATATGGACCATTATCTCCACCGGATGGATAAATTGAAACTGGGACTGAAGTAGTGCCTAAGGAATAACATTTCTCAAATTTAATACTATCAATTTTTACTTCAGAAGGTATCGTAATAACATCAGGTATTAGAGAAACACAATTATTAGCATCTTTAATAACAACTGAATATGTAATTCCATTATTTAGTAATTGCGAGTAAATACCTGGTGCTTGATACGTTAAACCATTATTGTATGACACTTGATAAGTTGAAGTTGAACCACCAGCAGGAACAACATTTACCATAGTTTGACCAGTGCCTGGCACTGAACAAGATACAATAAATGAATTAACCATTACCGAATCGGGTTGAGTAAGTGCAAGAATTAATGGGTTCGTAATTGAACAACTATTAGCATCTTTAACGGAAACTGTATAACCACCCGCTGATACATTACTAATATTTGAGGTTGTTGCGCCAGTTGACCATGAATAACTATAAGGGATTACACCTCCACTAGCAGTTAATGAAATAGAACCATCAGTTCCATAAATACAAGTTGTATTGTTTGTGGTATATGTTACTGCAACTGGAGTAGGCTCTGAAATTACGGCAGATGCAACAGCAGAACAACCATTATCATCTGTTATTTGAACAGAGTATGTGCTAGGAGGTAAATTTACAAGGTCTTCTGATAAGGAACCATTATTCCAATTAAAATAATAAGGAAAGGTACCTCCAGAAATAGTAAGGTTGATTGTCCCATTATTTGACCCATTACACGTTACATTTGCTGGTAAAACACCAACAGATAATTGTGAAGGTTTAGTTATTGTAAAGTTTTGAAATTCGGTACAATTTACAGCATCAGTAACAGCTGCAATATAATTTCCCGCTGTTAATCCACTAACGCTTGGTCCTGATGCACCATTACTCCAATTAACTGTATAAGATCCTGTAGCACTTGAAACAACTGCTAAAGCTGAGCCATTGCTGCTGCCAAAGCAAGAAACATTACTTGAAAAAATATTTAAATTTAATTTACAAGGTGGTTGCGTAATTTTAACACTATCAATTTTTATACAACCATTATTGTCGGTTACAATCACACTGTATGTTCCAATTGGTAAATTTGTTATTGAAGAATTAGTTGATGAATTTTCCCATAAATAACTATAAGGTAAAGTTCCACCAAATGGATTTGCAACAGCAGTTCCATTTGACCCTCCAACAGTTGTTACATTAGTAGAGGTAATTACATTAGTAAGTTGCGAGGGTTCTAAAATTGTAATATTTGCTGTTTGAAAACATCCATTTACATCTTTAACTAAAACAGTATAAACTCCGGCATTTAAATTTATTGCAGTATTTGTATTTTGAGCAGGGATTGTGTTCCATGTATATGTATAAGCAGGCGTCCCTCCTGTAACTGCAACAGAGGCAGTACCATTAGCATTTCCATTACATAATACATTTGTTGCACTACCAACAGCTGTTAACCCTAAACAAGTAGGTTCGTTTACTACTGTGCTTCCAGATATTAAACAACCATTTGCATCTATTATTGTTGCAGTATAAATACCATAACCAAGATTGCTAATTGTAAAGGTATTCAAACCGCTTGGTGTCCATGTTACTGAATATGCAGGCGCTCCGCCTGTAACTGCAACTGATGCTGAACCATCACTACCGCCATTTGTAGTAACATTTGCTGCTGTAAATAATATATTTAATGCAGTGGGTGCTATAATGTTAGTGCTAATATTGGCGGATGAACACCCTATTGAATCAGTAACTATAACTGAATAATTTCCTTGTCCTCCAGTAGTTGTATTTATTATAGATCCTGTATTCCATTGATAATGGTAAGGCAAGGTACCACCTGATGCTGTTGCTTGGATTGTAGTGGTGCTATTGTTACACGTTAATGTTCCTGATGATATACTTACATTTAATGGCGAAGAAAAATAAATGATTGTTGAATCTTTTTTATTAATACATCCTCCACCAACACTTGTACTGGTTAAATATAATTTTACAAAACCTGCTGAAATTTCAGCTGGCGTGGGTGTATAATTAGTATTCAAATACGTATTTCCTGGATTAAATGAACCTAAGCCACCCGACCAAATACCACTCGCATACTGTACAGTTCCGCTTATTGATGCAATTGGAGATGAGGCACAAATTTTTTGGTTTGGACACGCATCTACAATTGGTGTAGTTCCTGATGATACAGTTATGGGTGATTCAATAGCTGATGGGCAGTTTACCGGATCATATAATTTATCTTTTACTTCCACTTTATAAGACCCTGCAACATTTGCAAAATAAGTTGACCCAGTTCCTAAAAATACATTTGAACTTGTTAACCACGAATACGTATAAGCAGGCAAACCACCAACACCTGTTGCAGTTAAGGTTACACCACTTCCAGCTCCAATATTGCAAAAAGAAGCAGGATTAGGAGTCACAATTCCAGATAGAGTAGGATAATTATAAATACGAACAGTGTCACAAATTGTAACACTAAATCCGCAAGTTGAGGCTTGAGGAAACCCGCAAACTTTATAATCCACATAAGCTGGTGCGCCACTTGATGGACTATATGTTGGACTAGCAATAGTAGTTGCATTTAAATAACTATTATATTGACCAAGAGTTCCAGGGTAAATAGATTGCCAAACAACCGAAGTATTAACAACTCCATATGAAATTAATTGTGTTTTACAACCAATGCGCACAGTATCATCTTTTGGAAATAACGGTTTGGAGATAGAAGTAATTTTGTAAACGTTCTTGTTCCTTCCCGGTTTACAAAATGTAATTTGATGAGGACCAACGCCCGAAATACATTTTATTTGCCCTCCAGGATAACTACCGGTACATCCAATATCATAAAATAATGAACCAGCAGGATCTGCACCAATCATGTCAATTTGAATTCCTGCAGAATTAGGATCAAGTGTTAAATTAAAATATACACATTGATCTGGTGAACTTGCTGAACAACATTGATCGTTACGAGATATATTTGGTGAAGACCAAATTCCAGCTGGTTGACCTGTGAGATTAATTGTATAGGAAGGGACAGTAGCCATGCACGGACTTTGAGCGTTAGCAGAACTGCTTGATATCAAAGTCAGTATTACAACTAATAATAATACTCTTACGGTATTATAATGCTTTAAAAAAAATGTTCTCATCGAATTACAGTTTTAGTTTTTTGTGATGATAAAGTTCTATGTTTTACATTCGCATTAAAATGATGATGTTCATTTTAAACATTGATAGGGAACATTTTTAAGTTTTCCCAAAAAGACAAGCACAGAATTTAGTAAACAAATAGAGGCGGTAACATTTCGATAGTAATACGGGCCAATTATAAATAGTGCTATTACTTTTGATTTTAATTAAACAATGTATATTTGCAGGCGTAATCAAAACTATGATTTAAATCAAATTTTATTTAAACTACATATGACCAAATTTAAAATTGGTGTACTTCGAGAAGAAAAATCGCCACCTGATAAAAGAGTACCATTAACACCATTAATTTGTACAGAATTATTACGTAAATACCAAAATTTGGAAATCGTTATACAGCCAAGTAAAATTAGGTGCTATAGCGACGATGAGTATTTAGCTTTTGGCTTAAAGATGCAAGAAGACTTAGGCGATTGTGATTTGTTGATGGGTGTAAAAGAAGTACCGAAAGAAAAATTGATTCCTGAAAAAAAATATTGTTTTTTCTCGCACACTATAAAAAAGCAAGCGCACAATATTAAATTGATGAAAGCGCTGATTGAGAAAAAAATACAAATGATTGATTATGAAACTTTAACCGATAAAAATCATAATCGCATTATTGGTTTTGGACGTTTTGCAGGTATTGTTGGCACTTACAACGGTATTTTAGGATACGGTAGAAAATATGATTTATTTCAAATAAAGCCTGCAAATCTTTGCAGGGATAGAGCTGAAATGGAGGAAGAATTAAAACGAGTAAAACTTCCTAATGTAAAAATTGCCTTAACTGGTGGAGGCCGTGTTGCAAATGGCGCCATTGAAATTTTATCTGCATTAAGAATAAGAAAAGTTACACCTGAAGAGTTTTTAATGGCTTCGTTTAGAGAACCAGTTTATTGTCAATTAAACCCAAGAGATTATGTAGAAAGACCAAATGATCATAATTTTGATTTGAATGACTTTTTTCAGCATCCTGAGCACTTTGTATCTAAATTTTCTCCATTTACAAAAGTAACTGATATTTATGTTTCAGCTCATTTTTGGGATCCTCGCTCTCCTAAAATGTTTACCACAAGCGACATGAAAGCTTCCGATTTTAAAATTAGTGTGGTAGCTGACATTACATGCGATATTGATGGTTCGGTTCCAACAACGTTAAGATCAAGTACAATTGATAATCCGTTTTATGGTTACAATCCAAAAACGGATAAGGAAGATGTTTCGTTTAATAAAGAAACAATTTGCATAATGGCTGTAGATAATTTACCCTGCGAATTACCGCGAGATGCAAGTGATGATTTTGGAAAGGATTTAATGGAGAGAGTTTTACCATTTATATTACAAACAGATGTCGATTTAATTATTGAAAGGGCAAGCATTTGCAAGGACGGAAAACTAACAAAAAATTATGACTATTTAAGCGACTATGCATATTAAATAAAATAAAAAAGGTTACTAGAACTTCTAACCTTTTTTATTTTTGTACAAAAACAAAAACATCTTCATTATCTCGCTTCATCAAATATTTTTCGCGAGCAAACGTTTCTAAACTTTTCAAATTACTTTGCAATTCTTCAACTTCCTTTTTATTATTTTCTATTTCAAAAATATAATATTCCTTTTCAGAATTTAATTTATTACATTTTTTAATTAATTCATACTGAGTAAAAACATCATTTTTATCAAAGTATAACAACCAAAAAAAAAGTCCTACAATAACCAAAAAATATTTATTTTTTAATAATTTTAATATAATCATAAATTAAAAAGTATAACTTAGTTATTATAAAATTAGTGGTTTTTCAACTAGTATCAAATGTCTTATAAAAATGTTATGCATAGTTTAATGTTAGTTGTTTTAATTAGCACTATATCCTTAGCGCAAGTAAAAACATTAGCTTTTAAAAGTGGACAATTAAAAAATTTGCGTGTTAAGGACGCTTATGATACTAAATGGCCTCAATTACAAACAGATTTAAAGGAGGTAAAAGTTAATGCAAATGAATTTGATATTTATTTGCGCGCTTTTAAACATGAAAAAATAGTAGAAGTTTGGATAAAAAATCAATCAGAAGTACGTTACAAACTTTTTAAAACCTATGATATTTGTGCAAGCAGTGGTGATTTAGGTCCAAAACGGAAAGAAGGCGACAATCAAGTCCCTGAGGGTTTTTATAGAATTGATTTATTTAACCCGAAAAGTAAATACTATTTAAGTATGAAAATTAGTTATCCAAATTCTAGTGATATTTTGTTAAAAGAATCCGTTAGTGCTGGTGGTGCCATTATGATGCATGGCCAATGTGAAACTATTGGATGTTTACCAATGACTGATGACAAAATTAAAGAATTATATGTACTTTGTTTAGAAGCTAGAAATAGAAATAATCCTATCTATATTGATATTTTTCCTGCTAAATTTAATTTTGAAAACATGGAAATGTTGGAATCAAATTACCCAAAAAATAAAATTAAATTTTGGAAATCATTAAAAGCTGGATATGATTATTTTGAAACAAATCATTGGCTCCCAAAAATAAATATTGATTCAAAAGGAAACTATATTCTTAGCAAAGATGATATAGATACGCCAAATACTTTTAATAAATAATAAAAGCTACATCAACGTAGCAGATACTAAATAATTATTGTGTATAAATAATTTATTTAAACAGTAATAATAACTTCTCTCCTTTTATTTTAGTACTGTTAAATAATGCTTTCAAATTGCAGGCGGTATTTAATTTCTTTAAACAACCAAAATAGCGCCAATAACTAATTTATGAGACTTACGCATCGTCTTGAACTTATTAAATTAACAATTTTAATTGGAATTTTAATCTCGGTAGTATTAAGTTTTAATTTATGGGCAGGCGATCGTTGGTTTCCCAAAACAGCATTCATTGAAAATTATATTGGAATCCCAGTCCGTTACGATTACGTTAACCTTTGTGTTTTATTGACATTGCTATTTTTATCCAGCGTATCTCAAAAAAAGACGCCAACCATTTTATTAGTTCTATTTTGTATTTACTTGTGTTTTGAAGATCAAAATCGGTTACAACCTTGGTTTTATAATTACGTTCTTATATTATGTATTTTGCTGTTTTATAAAAACCGTGTTGATGAGCCAAATAATTATACAGCAATATTTATTTCACTTCAATTACTCCTTTCATTAATTTACATATTCAGCGGAATTCAAAAAATGAATTCGACATTTGTTCCAAATACGTTTGAATTAATGGCGCATAATTTTGATGCAATTTTATCAACAAGGCAACTTAACATGCTAGTAAAATTTGGTTATGCTGTTCCTTTTATTGAAGTGTGTTTTGGTGTTTTTTTATTAATAAAACCAATCCGATTTATTATTGTTCCACTTGTTGTACTAATGCATATTTTAATATTAGTAACAATTACACCAAGTAATAATGACTACAATTATATGATTTGGCCTTGGAATGTGATGATGATTGTTTTAGTTTTATTATTGTTTGCAAAAGTAAATAAAGAACGATTTTTTGATATCTCATTTTTATTTAAAAGCGTTAGTTTTTTTACCGTTATCGTATTTATGCTAATTTGTCCAGTATTTAGTTTAAATAATAAATATGATTCGTTTTTATCTAGTTCAGTATTTTCTTCAAATTTAAATAAGGGGGAATTGTTACTTTCCAGTAAGGCATATCACAATCTTCCTTACTACATCCGTCGCTACTGCAAAAAAAACGAAATGACCGACATATTATCTATAGATAATTGGGCTAAAGATGAGTTAAATGCACCGTGCGTACCTGAATTTCGCATATACCAAAACGTGCAAAACTATATTATAAGGTTAACTAAAACCAATCCGCAGGACGTTAAGTTAAACTTTATCGAAAGAGAAAAATTAATTAGATTTTAACTACATCATTAAAATAGTTAATCCACTAAAAAATTACAAATGTATTACTTCTCCGTATGCAGCAGCAGCAGCTTCCATTATAGCTTCACTCATTGTTGGGTGAGGATGAATTGTTTTAATTAATTCATGCCCCGTTGTTTCTAATTTACGAATTGCAACAATTTCTGCAATCATTTCAGTAACGTTGGCACCTATCATGTGAGCTCCTAAAATCTCTCCATACTTAGCATCAAAAATTAATTTAATAAATCCATCTTTTGCGCCAGAAGCACTTGCTTTTCCTGATGCTGAGAAAGGAAACTTACCAATTTTTAAAGTGTAACCAGCTTCCTTTGCTTGTTTTTCGGTCATACCAACACTTGCAACTTCTGGTTGGCAATAAGTACAACCTGGTATATTTTTATAATCAATTGGTTCTGTATGCACACCTGCAATTTTTTCAACGCAAGTAATACCTTCTGCGCTGGCTACGTGAGCTAATGCTTGGCCAGGAACACAATCACCAATCGCATAATATCCCGGAACGTTGGTTGCATAATATTTATCAACTACGATTTTACCTTTATCAGTTGCAATACCAACCGTTTCTAAACCCAATCCAGCTATATTAGCTTCAATACCAACTGCCGATAAAATTATTTCAGCTTCTAAAACTACAGTTCCAGTTTTTGTCTTTACAGTTGCTTTACTGATGTCTCCTTTAGTATCAACACTCTCAACTGATGCCTCGGTCATGATATCAATACCAATTTTCTTCAAAGACTTTTCTAATTGTTTAGATACTTCTTCATCCTCTACAGGAACTATATTTGGCAAAAACTCAACAATGGTAACCTTAGTTCCCATCGTTGCATAAAAATAAGCAAACTCAACTCCTATTGCACCCGAACCAACCACTACCATTGTTTTAGGTAATTTTGGCAAAGTCATAGCATCGCGATAACCAACAATCTTTTTACCATCTTGAGGTAAATTTGGTAACTGACGAGATCTTGCGCCTGTTGCTATAATGATATGTTTTGATTCTACCGTACTTATATTTCCGTCTGCTCCTTTTACCTCTACTTTTTTACTGGCTTTAACGGTTGCCGTTCCCATAATGACATCAATTTTATTTTTTTTCATTAAAAACTGAATACCCTTGCTCATACCATCTGCTACATCACGGCTGCGTTTAATTACAGCATTAAAATCAGCTTTAATATTGTCGGCGCTAATACCATAATCCTTTGCGTGATTTAAATATTCAAAAACTTGTGCACTTTTTAATAATGCTTTAGTTGGTATGCATCCCCAATTAAGGCAAATACCGCCAAGGCTTTCTCTTTCAATAATAGCAGTTTTTAATCCTAATTGAGAAGCTCGGATTGCAGTTACATAACCACCTGGGCCGCTGCCTATAACAATAACATCGTAATTCATAATGTGTTTTTTTTAGAGGTGCTAATATATAGTTTTTTTTATAGACTTAAAATTAAAATTTGGAGAAGTGAAAACACATTTACTCAAGGAATGCTTAAATACATTAAGTAATTAAAAAAAACACATTTACACAATATGCTTTATAACACTTAATATAGCAGGATAAGAATTTACCAAAACTAAATCCTGTATTTGCGCTGTCGAAAACCATTCCACTTGTTCAATATGTTCTTCAAATTGTGGCACCAAAATACCATCATGTTTTGTTGTCATAGCATACCAAAATGTTTTTTTTAGAGCATAACCACCTTTGTGCTCGTAAATGTGATAGGTTGGTTCTAAAGTTTTTATAATCGTTAATTTCGTAATTCCACACTCTTCCTCACATTCTCTTATAGCGGCTTCTTCTGGACCTTCACCTAAATCCAATTTACCCTTTGGTAAATCCCAATGTTTTAATCTAAAAATAAATAAGTATTGGTTTTCTTTTTCAATTAAACCACCTGCAGCATAAATGTATTTAAATAATTTTCTAAACTTCTCAAAGCCGTTCTCTATGTTTTCAGTTTCTAAAATTAATTCGTTAATGTTAGTATTTTTAGTAAATTTTATAAATTCATCCAATAATTCATTTTTTTTTAGATCATCTAAATTTTTAAATGATTGATTTTCCGTACTTTGATTTTTTTGTTGAAGAATGATTTTTTTTGACAAATAATATATTGTGATGTTCATAAATTGATGTATTTCGATTCATTAATCATGTTATTTTTGTTTCCCTATGACAATGACACCATTTGATGCCGCGCATAAAGTTGCCGAATTTTTATTACAAATCAAAGCGATTAAACTTCAACCTGAACAGCCTTTTACATGGGCATCTGGATGGAAATCACCAATCTATTGCGATAACAGAAAAACTTTATCTTATCCACAAATCAGAACTTACATTCGTCAGCAATACGTTAATGTAATAAATGAGCAATTTGGAAAACCTGATGTTATTGCAGGTGTTGCAACTGGCGGTATTGCTCAAGGTGCATTAATTGCTCAAGATATGGGCTTACCTTTTGTATATGTTCGCAGTGAAGCAAAAAAACACGGTATGACAAATATGGTGGAAGGTGTTGTTGAAGAAGGACAAACTATTGTTGTTATTGAAGATTTAATTTCGACAGGCGGAAGCAGTATTAAAGCAATTGACGCATTGCGTGATCATGGTTGCAAAGTAAAAGGCATGGTTGCTATTTTCACTTATGGGTTTGATACTGCCAAAGAAAATTTAAAAAACGCAAAATGTCCTACAACAGCTTTATGTGATTATACTACATTAATTGAAGTAGCATTAAAACATAAATACATTTCCGAAAATGATTTAGTATCTCTTAAAGAATGGAGAGAAAGTCCCTCAACTTGGAAGCAATAATAACAATTAATTTTGGCACACTTTAGTATACTTAGCGAAACTTATTCGTTGCAATCTAGCACTGATAATGTATTTGATTTCATGGGTGATTTCAATAATTTTAAACACTTATTACCTGAAGATAAAATAACTAATTTTGAATGTACATCTGAGCAATGTTCGTTTGGCATAAAAGGATTAATGCCTTTAACCATTAAAATAAAAGAACGTTTGCCTTCGTCACGAATTACTTTTGAAACTACTGGAGTAGCAAAATTTATTTTTATATTACATATTCATTTGTTAGAAAATCAAAAAACAAATGTGGAGCTAGAAGGTGATATGAACCCATTTATTAAAGCAATAGCCGAAAAACCTTTAAGAGAATTAGTAAATACAATGGCTACTAAATTAGCTGCTGTTGTTATTTAATTTGGATTTATTTAATAAATCAATTCCATTTAATTTACCAATTAATTTAAATTTTACTAAAATGAACATAAATAATTTTAAAATAAATGTTGCTATTCAATTATTACCAACTAAATGCACTGATGATAAAATTGAATTAATTGATAAAGCAATTGCTTGCATAAAAGCTTCTGGATTAAAACATTTAGTCTGCCCTTTTGAAACAGTAGTAGAAGGCACTTATAAAGAAATTTTTGATTTAGTAGATTTAATCAGAACAACTACTTTAAACAATGGTTGCGAAGAATTATTAGTAAATATGAAAATGCACGCTGGAAACAAAGATTTATTTTTTGAAGATAAATTGCTGAAGTATTCATAGTTTTTAATTACTATTTTTGCAGCTAGTGTCACGTCGAGCGCAGTCGAGACGCCTTTATTGTTCTCAACTAAGCTCGAACTAACAAAAACTAAGTGGAAAAACATCTAACACATCCTATATTTAAAACACTAGCCGATTGCGCCAATCAATTGGGCGTAGATGCTTATGTAATTGGTGGATATGTTCGCGATATTTATTTAGTAAGAGAAAGTAAAGATATAGATGTAGTTACTATAGGTAAAGGAATTGAGTTAGCAGAACTAGTTCACAAAAAATTAGGTGAAGAAGCTCATTTATCTGTTTTTAAAAATTTTGGTACTGCTCAAGTAAAAATACATGATTTAGAAATTGAATTTGTTGGTGCTCGCAAAGAATCCTACAACCGTAATTCCAGAAACCCAATAGTTGAAGATGGTACTTTAGAAGATGACCAAAATCGTAGAGATTTTACCATTAATGCTTTAGCAATAGGTTTGAGTAAAACTACTTTCGGGAAGTTATTAGATCCTTTTAATGGCATACAAGACATTAAAAATAAAATAATAAAAACACCATTAGAGCCTGAAATTACTTATAGCGATGATCCTTTGCGCATGATGCGTGCTATTCGCTTTTCATCTCAATTAGGATTTACCATTGAAAAAGAATCGTTAGATGCTATTTCAAAAAATAAATCACGAATTAGTATTGTTAGTAAAGAACGAATTACGGATGAACTTAATAAAATCATCCTCTCTCCTATTCCATCTGTTGGTTTTAAATTATTATTTGATACCGGTTTACTGCATTTAATTTTTCCTGAAATGGTAAAGTTAGTTGGTGTAGAGACAATAAACGGTAAATCGCATAAAGACAATTTTTATCACACTTTAGAAGTGTTGGATAATGTTTCTAAAAAAAGTGATAACCTATGGTTGCGTTGGTCTGCTATATTGCATGATATAGCAAAGCCTGCCACCAAGCGATTTGAACCTGACCATGGCTGGACATTTCATGGGCATGAAGATAAAGGAGCTCGAATGGTTCCGAAAATATTTGAAAACCTACGATTGCCTTTAAATGAAAAAATGAAGTATGTACAAAAGTTAGTCCTACTTCATTTAAGACCAATTGTATTAGCTAAAACAGAAATAACAGATAGTGCCATCAGAAGAGTTTTATTTGAAGCCGGAGATGATGTTGACGATTTGATGGCCTTGTGTGAAGCTGATATTACCACTAAAAATCCTAATAAAGTAAAACGTTATTTACAAAACTTTGAGATAGTTCGTGCAAAATTAAAAGAACTTGAAGAAAAAGATAAAATACGAAACTGGCAACCTCCTGTTAGTGGCGAAGAGATTATGACCATATTTAATTTACCTCCTTGTAAAATTGTTGGTGATTTAAAAAATGCTTTGCGAGAGGCTATTTTAGATGGTATCATTCCAAACGAGCGCGAGGCCGCTTTAATATTTTTGAAAGAGAAGGCAAAGGAAATTGTTTAGTTTTATGATTTAAGAATGGGCGCGTTCCTGCAAAGAAGCATCAGGAACTGGGCTGTCGCTGCAATCTTTTGCAGGAGGCAGGCAAAAGGATTTACGCTTGCATCCCTCGCGCGAAATTTTTCACGAGTATCGAAGAATGAATTTCAATTTTTAGATTAAGCCACGCATGAGGGATTGTAGTGAAAATCCTTTTTATGAGGTACGAATAAAAAGATTGTTACGAAAAGCCCGACGGCGCTTTTTTTGCGCCGACATGCCCAACACTAATTAAGATATAGTATGCTTCGTATCAGGAAGTACATTGCTCATATTCCATTCAAGTCGTTTTACAAAATTATTTTTTCTGACTTTGCAATCTTTCATTTCACAAATAGAACAAGACTTTGGCAAACAAGGATCCGCATGAATAAAAAACTCAATTTCATGGCTAAATTCGGTGGTAGCCAATTTATCTAAATCATCAACTTCTTTATGAGATTCCTCTAAGGTATAATACCAAGGTAATGTCATGTGGCAATCAACATGAACAACTGAGCCATATTTAACAACTCGTAAATTATGAATATCAATCCAACTTGGATTTCGTTTTGAATTTAACACAGAAATTAAATGTTCAATTTTTACATAATCAGCTTTATCTAATAAATTAAATATAGATTCTTTTACTAAACTAATTCCTGTGTAAATTATTACTGCCCCTAAACCCACAGTTATTAATGAATCTATCCAAAATAAATGAGTGAAATAAATGATGATTAAACCTATTACTAAACCTACACTACTCCATGTATCCGTTAATAAATGTTTACCATCAGCAATTAATGTAGTTGAATGAAATTTTGTTCCCTTTTTTATTAATAAACGAGCTAAAAAATAATTTACAATTCCTGAAAAAACGGAAATACCTAAACCTATGTCTAAATTTTCTAATTCATGTGGATTAAAAAAAGCAAAAACACCTTTTACAAACATTGCTGCACCTGCCAGGGTAACCATTCCACCCTCTACACCAGTTGATAAAAATTCTATTTTTCCATGGCCGTATGGATGATCTTCATCTTTAGGTTTTGCTGCATAATATAAACTATATAAAGCAAAAGAACCCGCAAATATATTTACAATAGACTCAATAGCATCGGTTAAAATCGCACTAGAGTTCGTAATAAAATATGCAAAAAACTTCAGTACCATTAAAATAAAACTTGCTATTAAAACAAGCTTCATTGTTTTTATTTTAATTTTATGGTTTTTCATATTTTTTGTTAGTAATGCAATTTAATTTATTCTTTTGAATTAATAAGATAAAATATCTTTATCAATTAATAATTTCAGAATTAAGATAGATCATATAAAATACCAAGCATAATCATGTCATCATTTATTTATGGTGGTTAATTTTGAAACTAGTGTTCATAGAATTTGAGTTAATTGTCTTAAAAATTAAACTATATTTGTTCCTGCGTAAAAAGCAACCCTAACTAATTAAACATGAAGCATTTATTATACATTTTATTAAGTATCATTAGCTTGCAAAGTATTGCTCAAGTTGCAATTATGAATCCAATTATTGGATCATCAGTCATTTGCAGCGACCCATCAGTAGCTGTTTCTTATACAGCCTCTGCAAGTAATTCTCCATTATTTTATAATTGGGATATTTATCCATCAAATAGTGCAATACTCTATAACGACTCAAGTGCAGTATTAAGTATTTTATTCCCACAGGCAAATGGAACTTACACTTTGAATTGCTCTGCCACAAATGCTTTTGGCACTAGCACAACCACGTCCTTTGTTATTGATGTTTTTGAAACACCAGATGTTACATTTTCTGGAACAAATACATTTTGCCAAGGTTCCTCTACAAACTTATCAGCTAGTTCAACAATAGGCGGTGCGAGTTCAACTATTTTTTATAATTGGGCGCCTAGCTATGGTTTAAATACTACTTCCGGACAAAATGTAATTGCCAATCCTGCTGCACCAACCAATTATACGGTAACAGCATCTAATGGTATTTGTTCCAATTCCTCAGAAATTATGGTAGCGCCTTTTGAAACAATGAGTGTTACTTTTTCGGGTGCTAATACTTTTTGCCAAGGTTCCTCTACAAATTTATCGGCAAGTTCTACAATTCAGTCAGGTAGTTCAACAATTTCATATTTTTGGGCTCCCAGTTATGGTTTGAGTAATACATTTGGACAATTTGTAACAGCTAATCCAGCAGTTTCAACAAATTATACTGTGACGGCCTATTACGAAACTTGTTTCAATACCGGACAAATTACAGTTGGCCCTAACGGCTTTTCGCCATCAACTATAACGGCATCAGCAAGTAACAGTTTGGTTTGCTTTGGAGATTCCATCTCATTAACTGCACTTGGCGCAAATACTTACACATGGACTAATGGTGTGCAAAATGCAATTCCATTTAGTACATATTATTCCAACACCTATTATGTTACAGGAACAGATAACAATGGTTGCACTTCATCAGCGTCAGTAAATGTTTCGGTAAATCCTTTAGCAACATTTTATATAAATTCTTCATTAAATCCTATACCCCCGGGTTCTGGACAATCGGCGACATTAACTATTAATGGAAGTGCCAACACCTCCTACTCTGTGAATGGTGTTTCCACTTCTACATCAATTGTTGTGACACCAACAATCACAACAACATATACTATTACTTCGACAAATTCATCGGGCTGCGAATACTCAATTGAATTTACCCAATTTGTAGGATTTGTAACTAGCATAAATCCTATTAATAATACCAGTGCTCAAGATTATTTTAAGGTTTATCCAAATCCTAATAATGGTGAATTCACTATTAAATCAAGCAGCAATGAAGTCATTAAAATTATTAATCAGCTAGGAGAAATTGTAAGAGTCATCAATCTAAATCCCGAAGAGGAATTTCAGGTTTCTAATTTAAGTGCAGGCATTTATCTGATTCATTCAAACAAAAGCCACATTAAAATTATTGTAACTCAGTAAGAGTTTTAATAATTTACGTGATAGTAGCAGATTAATTTTATTGAATTAATCTGCTATTTTTGTTTTGTATAGTATAGCTAATTCATGAAATCAAAATCACTTGTCATAAATATATTTCTTGCAGGAATACTTTTATCAAGTTTTATCTTTTCACCTTTAATTTTAGATTTTGTATTAACACCACGATTGATTTCGATTTCAGTTTGTATATTATTATGTCTTTTTTTTATATCAAAATCAAATCTAATTGAGCAAATTAAAATTGACGCTATTACGCTTTCCTATTTTAGCTTCGTATTATTTAGTTGTATTTCAAGTTTTTGGGCAAATACGTTATCCGAATCAATTTTTGAAAACTCAAAGCTTATTATTTCATTTTTTGTTTTTCTAATCAGCTCCTATTGCTTTAAAAAGGATAAAGATTATTTTTTGCAAGCACTAATTAAATTAACTATACTCATTGTATTTATAGAATTCTTTGTGGTGTTACATCAACTCAGTTTCCTAAAATCATTAAATAAGGAAGAACTCTATCAGGTTTATGGCGCCAATTCGCATAAAAATCTACTATCAAGTTTTTTATTTATTAATCTCTTTTTTTTAATAATAGGAATAGCAAGAATGAAAACATTATGGAAGTATATATCTATATGCTGCTTAATTTTAAATATTCTGATCATTGCCTTATTGCAAACTAAAGCTGTTTGGATTGCATTAGTTCTTTCAGGAGTTTTATTTGTGCTACTTATATTTTATCAGCGCATTAAATGGAACTTCAATTTAAAATGGTTAATGATAATTGCTGTAATAGTTATCAATGTGTTTTTTGTTTTTATTCAACCACAGATTATAAAAAAAGGATTGGCATATAATGAAATAACAGCTATAGAAAGTAATAACGTAAACAAAAAAGAATTAGATAACGAACGACTAGAACTTTGGGATAAAACCTACTACATGATAAAGCAACATCCCTTGCTTGGAGTTGGAATGGGCAACTGGCAAATTCATTTTCCTAATGCCACATTAAAAGGTATGTATAGGGCCGAAGATTTAAATTATACGTTTCAACGTCCGCATAATGATGTGCTTTGGATTATTGCCGAAACAGGATTTATTGGATTTAATTTGTTTTTAATTTTTATAGTGTCGTTACTAACATTTTTGTTACATACTACAAAAATAGTCAGTACTCAAAAACTCAACTACATTGAACCATTATTGTGCATCATTTTCATCATTGGTTTTTACACCACTTCTTTTTTTGATTTCCCAAAAGAACGCATGGAACATCTCATTTGGATTAATATTCTTTTCAGCTTTGCTTATTATTACATAAAGGAAAAAAATTCCCTAAAAACAACACGCACCTTTAAACTAAATAATTTACATTATTCAGCAATGGTAACCATATCAGGATTAGTTGCAATTATTGGTATTTATAGATACAAAGGAGAGTATTTTACAAGAAAAATGTATGATCAAAAAAAAATAACTAATAATGCGGGCGTTTTGCAACAAGGGAAAAAAGCCCTAAACTTTGCATATAGTATAGACCCGACATCACTTCCCATAAAATGGTATACAGGAAATTCATATGCTATACTTGGAAATTATATGCAAGCAAAAAATGACCTACTAACTGCTAAAAATATAAATCCATTAAACCGAAATGTTTTAAACGATTTAGCATCTGCATACGTAAATACAAATCAAAAAGATAGCGCCATTTTCTATTACCTTGAAGCTATTCGTATTAGCCCCAGATTTGATGACCCAAAATTAAATTTAGTAACAATCTATTTCAATCAAAAACAATTTGAAAAAGCAGATTCCTGTTTAAAAACTTTATTACATGATTCGGAAAGAAGAACGAAATACCAAAAAATGGTAAACGCTTTTTTGAAAAAATAATACCATTTATATTTAATAGATAGTCCAGGCAGTTAGCCGCCCTGAACTTGATTCGGTGTCTCTGAGATGCTGAATCAAGTTCAGCATGACCACCATCATTGGATCATATAA
>JBIKOX010000041.1:0-17537 GCA_044357775.1 Bacteroidia bacterium
ACTACTGGCAATTGGTATTGTTTAAAATAAGCATGTGCCAAATGTTCGCCTGCTAATTTACTAACGGCGTAAGTCCAACGTGCCTCACCTGCACTGCCAGAAACTGTTTGATCTGTTTCAGATGATTTAAAGGCCATAGAACCAAAAACTTCAGAAGTTGAAAAATCAATAAACCTCTCCGTAATATTATTTACACGCGCAGCTTCTAAAGCGTTAGCTGTCCCAATCATATTTACCTGCATGGTGCGCACAGGATTTTTTATTACTGTATCAATACCGGCAATACCAGCGGCATGAATAACTATATCAGCCCCTTTCATTGCTGCTGTTAATGCCGCTAAATCCAACACATCACCTTTAATAATTGTTAAATTAGCGTGTTTTGCAACATCACTCGAACTTAAAGTATCTCTGTGGAAATTATCATATACTACAATTTTATTGTCGTTTATATAATGTTTAATAAGTGTGTTTGCTATAAAGCCGGCACCACCTGTAATAAAAATAGTTTTGTTTGTTATCATGGTATTAAATTGTTTATTGTTTTAGATATATAATTTATTTGTTCTTTATTTACTAAATCATAAATAGGCAAGGCGAGCCCTTGTTTATAAGCTTTTAAAGCGTTGGGAAAAAGTGTTTCGCAATTGTAATTGTATTTTTCTTTAAACGATCTCATGTAAGGCATACATTGAGCACCGTAATTTGCGCCAATATTGTTTTCCTTTAATTTTATAATGATTTCATCCCTGTTTATACTTTCGTCCAAAACAACATGAAAGGTTTGCCAGGTATGCGACGTGTAATTTGGTATAAATGGTAATTGAATTCTATCTGATTTAATCTCAGAAAAATAAATATCAGCAAGTTCATTTTTATAAATAATACTTTTCTGCAATCTGTCGAGTTGAGAAACAACAAGCACTGCCTGAAAATCAGTCATACGGTAATTAAATCCGAACTCAACAAAATCCATTTTACTATCAATTATTTCGGTACCATGATTTCTCAAAATTTTAATTTTTTTATCCAAAACTAAATTATTTGTAATTAGCATGCCACCTTCACCACAACTGATTGCTTTACGTGGATGTAAAGAAAATGAACCAAAATTACCGAAACTACCAACGTGTTTATTTTTATATAAAGCTCCTAAGGCGCAAGCAGCATCTTCAATTACAAATATATTATGCTTTTTAGCAATAACCATTACTGCCTCAATATCGCAAGCCAATCCAAATTCATGCACCGGAATAATTGCTTTTGTTTTTGAAGTAATGGCCGCTTCAATTTTAGTAACATCAATATTAAACGTTTGTAAATCAATATCTACAAAAACAGGCTTTGCGCCAACCAATTCAACAACATTTGCAGTTGCTATATATGAAAATGCCGGCACTATAACTTCGTCACCTGCCTTTATTCCTAAAGCTATTAATCCTAAATGTAAAGTGGCTGTACCGTTACTTAATGCGCTTGCATAACTTGCACCGGTATTGTGCATAAAACCTTTCTCTAATTCATCAACATATTTGCCTTGCACTAACATTCCGCTTCTTAAAACATCAGCAACTAATGCAATGTCTTTTTCTAAAATATTTGGTTTTGCCAGAGGAATAAAATTCATTTTTATAATTTATTTAATTGCCAAGTTGATTCATTTCTAACGTATCCTAACTTAAAATCATATATATGTCCTTTTGAATTATCATTGGAAATACTCAAGATTTCTATGGGTAAACAGTTTTCAATATATTCAAGAGTAAATCCATCTGCTCTATGAATACCAAAGGTTAAATAATAAGTGCCAGGTTGGAGATTATTTTGAACTTCTAAATTTATTTTAGAAGTTCCGATTTCTAAAGTGTGAAATTGATTTGAATATTGATTCATAGCGTGAACTATTTCAACACCTTCTACAGATATAATTTTACAATCTAAAAGTACTTTATCAATTTGCTCAGAACATTCTAATATTAAATTAACATTAATGGTTTCGTTAAAATATATTTTATTACTTCCGTTTGTGATATTGTTTAGTTCAACTTTTGTGAATTTTACAAGCGTTGATTTTATAGTTCGATAATCTTTTAGATCAAGTTCAGTAGCTGCGTTTTGCCTCATTCCTAGCATATATTGTTGTACTGTATCTTGCATCGTGCCTTGGTAAGTAATTGTACCTCTTTGCATCAAAATACCTTTATTACAAAGTGATTTCATTGAAGCCATATTGTGACTAACAAATAATACTGTTCTGCCATTTCCGGCAACGTCTTTCATTTTACCTAAACATTTTTCTTGAAATTCAATATCACCTACTGCTAAAACTTCATCAATAACCAATATGTCTGTTTCTAAATGTGCGGCTACTGCAAAAGCTAATCTTACATACATGCCGCTACTGTATCTTTTTACAGGAGTATTGATATATTTAGAAACCCCACTAAAATCAATTATAGCATCTAATTGAGCTTTAATTTCAGTTTTTTTCATTCCTAAGATGGCGCCATTTAAATAAATATTTTCTAAGCCAGTTAAGTCTGGATGAAAGCCAGTTCCAACCTCTAACAATGATGCCAATCGGCCTTTATATTTTAATTTACCGGTTGTTGGTTCTGTAACTTTTGACAGTATTTTAAGAAGCGTAGATTTTCCGGCTCCATTTTTACCAATAATTCCTACAACCTCACCACGATTGATTGAAAAATTAATATCTTTTAATGCCCAAACATAATCAGAATCTTTTTCTTTTGAATCTCTCTTGTTTTCTACTCCAAGTTTTAGTGTTGGATCTTCGTTACCTCTGATTTTTGCAAACAAACGCTTAATATCGTCACTAAGTGTGCCCATACCAACAACACCAAGTTTGTATAACTTACTTATGTTTTCTGCAACAATAATTTCTTGACTCATTTTTATAATTTACACTGTATCCATAAAACGTTTTTCCACTTTATGAAAAACTTTTATTCCTATTACTAAACAAAATATCAAAAACGAAATATCATAAATTATAACTTTTAATGAAAAAAATGAATCAGGCGAAAACCCTTTTTTTGCCAATTCAATCCAACCGGTTATTGGATTTAATTTTATAATTAAATGAAATAAACTATCGTGTGGTATTTGACTTAATGGATAAATAATTGGTGATGCGTACATCAACAATTGAATACCAAAAGTTACAAGCATTGTTAAATCTCTATATTTAGTTGTTAACGAAGATATTATTAAGCCAAAAGAAAGGCCAAGTAAAGCTAATACTAAAAAGCTAGGTAATAATAACACAATCCATATATTTAGCAAAACAGGTTGATTTAAAAATAATGCTCCATATATGTATACTAAAATAAATAAACTAAACTGAAACATCAGTTTAAAAGCATTTGAAAAGATAATACTTAATGGAACAGTTAAACGTGGAAAATACACTTTACCAAATACACCCGCATTTGCAGTAAATGTTGTTGATGTCTTATTAAAAGTATCAGAAAAAAATATCCATAAAGAATTGCCTAATAAATAAAATGCAAATGGACTTAAGCCTGTCGGTATACTTATTTTTGCAATTTGCCCTAAAAACATCAAAACTAAAGATGTTAATACGGGCTGCATAATAAGCCATAAAGGACCAAGTATCGTTTGATGATAAGTTGCTTTTATATCTCGTTTAACAAATAAAATAACTAAGTCCCAATACTCATATAATTCTATAAATATTTTTTTTAGTTTTACTGAACTATTATTTTCAAGCGTGTTCCAATTATCTTCAACCATCATTATTATATTATTCAATAATTATGCTTTCGCGTTTAGGAAAATTAATTAATACTCCCATTCCTTTTTTACTATAAACTGCCATACTACCAATAGCTGCTGCATTAGCGTTGGTTTTATATAATATCTGTTTCAAATCTTCTTCGCTACCACAACCACCACATGCAATTACAGGAATTTCAACAGCATTTAACAATTGTTCAATTACTTCTGCATCATATCCTTCCCAGGTTCCATCTTTGTCAACACTATACAACATCAACTCTCCAACACCTAAATCATTAGCCAAATATTTAGCATAATCCATTAAACTAAATTTTATTTTATGTCCAATGTAAAAGTAAGGGACTTTAGCGCCAAATAATGTTTTTTTAAAATCAATACAAGCCACTACTGCCTGTGCGCCATAATGCTCAATTACTTTTTTAATTACCTCAGGATGCTCTTGTATTAAGGAATTTATAATTACTTTTTCAACTCCTATTTTATAAAGATTTGCAAAATCTTCAAATGTTTTTACACCACCACCATACGCAAAAGGCATAAATGCTTCGCTCGCCATATCCGCAATTTTATCAAAATTTGGTTTACGCTTTTGTTTACTTGCATTTATATCAATTAAAATAAGTTCATCAACCTCTTTATCATTATATATTTTAATGGCATTTATTGGATCACCAATATAAGATGGATTTTTAAACTTAACAGTTTTCACCAAACCACTTCCGTCATATAATAAACAAGGTATAATGCGTTTAAGTGCCATTATAATTTTGAGAAATTTTCTAAAACTTTCATTCCAAATTTTAAACTTTTTTCAGGATGAAATTGAGCGCCGTAAATATTTTCTTTATTAACCATGCAAGTAAAATCAAATCCAAAATTACTAGTTGCAATAGATTGACTTTCATCAATACATTTTACGTAATAAGAATGCACAAAATAAAATCTATTCTTCGAGTTTAATTCAACTAGTGGATTTTGCTTTTGCATCTTAATATAATTCCAACCCATATGAGGCACTTTCAATTTTAACTTTGGATCGAGATTAAATTTTAAAGTTTCTGCATCAATCCAACCTAGCCCATTTTTTATACCTTCATCACTTCGCTTCGTTAAAAGCTGCATACCTAAACAAATGCCTAATACTGGCACTTTTTCTATTAATGCTTTTTGATTTAGTATAGGAATCAATTGAGATTGTTCCAAATAACTCATTCCAGCATCAAAAGCTCCAACACCCGGCAGTAGTAATTTTGTAGCATTTGAGATAATATCTTTATCCCCAGAAACCACCACATCCTTTACTCCTATTTTTTTAAACATATTTAAAACAGAAGCAAGGTTTCCTAAACCATAATCAACAATAACAATCATCGTTTAATTATTTTTTTGTAAAAAAATGTAATAGCAAATCATACAGTCGTTGTGTCTATTTACAGCTTCGCCACCTTAGTCACAATTGACTTATTGGACTTTGATATTGAAATTGTATGTTTCAACAAATTTAACGAACAATTATCAATTTATTTACTCCACAACAAAAGTGGGCTAACGCCTGGTTCTGTTATGTTTTTTAAATTAAAATCAATTTCTTTATAATGAATGTAATTTATTCTTTTATTTATTTTCTTTTCAGTCTTACCTATTAAATCTATCAAAAAAGCTTCGTTAATATCTCCCACTAAAACTAAATCAATCACATCTGAATCTTTTCCTTTAGATAAATTACCTACTAAATAAACCAGTTTTAAATCACCCATGTGTTGCAAAACGTAGTCGATTACGTAATTTAAGCCTACTAATTTTAAGACAATGCTGTTAATATCCTTAAACAAAGGGTGTTTTACGTTTACTTTAAATACTTTTTTATTGGATTCGCTATAAGATTCTAAAAAACCAGCGTTTTCGAAGCGATTTAACTCTAAACGTATTGAGTTAGTAGATTCACCAAATTCCTCTTCTAACCCACGTAAATAGGCAGTTGTACTACTATTTAAAAAAAATTTAAGTAGTAATTTTATCCGGGTTTTTGATGATATGAGTGTCTGAATCATTAATTGAGTAACAAATTTACTCAATTAATCAAAATATTACAATAAATTTAAAACTTAACAATGGTTTTGAACATTATCACAAATGAAAATAAGTTTTTAGATAACTTATAATTATTAAAATAAAACTCTTTAAAATTAATTTAACGGAAAGAATTATAGATGTTTTTTATACCAATCGATTGTGTAACCCATTCCAACTTCTAAACTGACCAAAGGAACATAACCTAATAATTTTTTTGCTTTATTAATATTAGCTAAACTATTTTTAATATCACCTTTTCGTTCTGCTTTATATTCAGGTATTATAGAGCTAACTAAATTAGCTGAAATTAAATTATATAATTGGTTTAAACTTGTAGAAGCACCGTAAGCAACATTATACACCTGATTCATTGCTTCAGAATTTGTAGTCGAAAAAGCTAGTGCGTTTGCATAAACAACATTGTCAATGTATGTAAAATCTCTGCTTGTACTGCCATCTCCAAAAATGCAAGGCTTTATTTCTTTTAATAGATTACCAATGAAAATTGGTATTACCGCTGCATACTGACCATTTGGATTTTGTTTTGGTCCAAATACATTAAAATATCGCAGTCCAATAATTTCCATATTAAAAGACCTTGAAAACACATCAGCATATAATTCATCTGTTTTTTTTGATACAGCATAGGGTGATAGTAAGTTACCTGTGATATGCTCTTGCTTTTCTATACTGTCATCATCGCCATAAACAGATGATGAAGATGCGTATACGACTCTTTTTACTTGTTGACTTTTTGCAGCAAACAAGATATTTACAAACCCCGACACATTTGCTTGATTAGTTGCCATAGGGTCTTGCATACTTCGCGACACCGAGCCTAATGCCGCATTATGAAAGATGCCATCAATTTCTTTACAAGCACTAAAACATGTATCATAATCAGTAATATCTCCTACAATAAAAGTAAATGCTGGGTTATTAAAAAATTCTAGAATATTATCTCTACTTCCTGTTGACAAATTATCTAATACCCTTACTTCTTTGGCCTCATTCTTCAATAAAAATGATACAATATGAGATCCGATAAAGCCTGCCCCTCCTGTTACTAAAAATTGCTTGCCTCTTATAGCATCTATGTTTGGAACCGTTGTTGACATTATATCGATATTTTTGGTGTAATTATTTTTAAACTATGCTTTGGAAGTTGTACTTTAATATTTTGCTTAATACTCTCTAATTCAATTTGAACAAACTCATTATTTTGAAAACGGAATACCCTTCCTTTAACTCCTTTTAATGGACCTTGCGTAACCTCCACTTCATCACTTACTTGCAAGCCTGCAGGCTCAATAGACACGTCATAACCGCTTGATTCGATTGATTTTAATATAGTGATATCAGATTCTTTAATTTTCGCCTCAACGCCATTAAACTTTATAAATGCAAAAACTCCTGCACAATTTAAAACTTCCTCTTTCTTTGATAAATCTATTTTTACAAATACATAACCGCTTAGCATTGGAAATTCTACTAATTTTTTTCGGTCGCTCCACTGTTGCATTTTTTTAACAATTGGAGAATAGGCTTCGATTGCTTTATCGCATAACTTTTGAACCACTTTTTTTTCGTGCTTCACATTTACATATACGGCATACCAATTCAACATTTTTGCAGATAAGCTATTATTGTAAATTAAGTATTTTTTTTATAGCCGTATCCATAGCCGTAGCCATAGCCGTAACCATATCCGTACTTAGAATAGTAGTATTTGTTACGTTTACGTTTAATTCCATTTAAAACTAAATAAACGTCTTTAATTGAATTATCTTGAACTAATTTATGAAATAAACTTAAAACTTCCTTATTTGCAAATTTTGTATTTAATACAAATAAATTAATATCAGAATACTGCATTAAATAACTAGCATCAGCCAACATGCCAATTGGAGGTGTATCAATTAACACATAATCAAAGTTGGCTTTAACGTATTCAATTAACTCTTTTAGTTTTTCGGAAAGAACTAAATCGGAGGGGTTAGGGGGAATCGGCCCTGATAAAATGACATTTAAATTTTTAATTATTGTGGGTTTCACAATTTCCTCCAAACTATTTTGGCCTACCATAAATGTACTAATGCCAATGTCTGCATTCATTTCCAATGCTTTTTGTATACGTGGTTTATGTAAATCTAATTCAAGAAGTACCACTTTTTTACCTCCCTTTGCTAAAATAGCACCAATGTTAATGGTAGTGAAGGTTTTCCCTTCACCAGGAGAATTTGACGAAACTAATATCGTTTTTTTATTTGAATTTAAAATTACGTATTGCAGATTGGTTCGCAAAGTTCTAAACGCTTCTGCGATAAATGAGGATGGATTTTCGTCAATTGCAATCCCTACATTTGGAATATTTTTTTGAAAGGGTAAATCACCAATAATAGGTAAAAATGTTTTTTCTTTAAGTTCTTCTACTGTTTGAATAGTTGTAAAAAATAAAATTCTAATGATTATTATAAAGAACGAAATTGCTAAACCAACAGCAAAAAAAGCAGAAATAATTTTTTCCTTATCTGGACTCACAGCTCCCAAATTCCTTGGACTATCAATTATTTTTATTTCAGGAACAATAGAAGCTTTTGCAATTTTCTTGTTAGCGCGCTGCTGTAATAAAAAAGTATATAAGCCCTCGTTAACCGATACTTTGCGTTGAATATTTGAGACTTCTCTTTGTTTTGGCTGAATTGTTTTAAATTCAGCTACATATTTTTCAACTTCACCATTAATATTGTCAATAATTTTAAATGTGGCATTTCTTGTATTATTTATGTAAAGTAATATATTTTGTTTTAACTTTTTTGTTTTTTGTCTAATTTCAATAACATTTGGGTTGACCTCTTTTGAAAAACCTAATTGAGTGCTTAATTGAATTTGCAAGTTATAAAGCTCAGTAACGGAGCTAGTTAAAAACCGATCATCGTCAACTAAAAAAACATTTGGAGGCAAAAATTCCGGATCCTTGTCTTCAATAATATACTTTTCCAAATCGTTAATAGCATCTATTTTTAATTTTAATTTAGATTTTTGCCCATCAAAAGAAGCTAGTTTATTAAAAAAATCATTTTTTTCCCAATCTAAATCTAAAATCCCTTTTTGTTTTTTAAAATTTTGCATGGTGTCTTCAACTTCTTTTAAGGAAGAACTCACTTCTTCTAATTGTTTGTCGATAAACGAAATTGTTCTTTCATTAATTTCGAATCTAGACTTAGTGGATTTGCCAATATAAATTTTAGATAAAGTATCTAGCACTAAAATAGCTCTTTCTGGTAAAATGTCATCTAAAGTTAATACCAAAACATTTGTATAATCTGGGTTTACGACTTTTAAATTTTGTTGGAAATTATACACTAAATTATTTAGGTCATGAATAACTATTTGATAATTTACTAAAGATAATCCTGCTGCCGTATTTCTAACAAACTGGCTTTCTCGTTTAACAATAATACTAAAATCTTCATTTATAAAATCTTCGTTAAACTTACCGGAATTTTTAATTTCTATACCATTCCGAAGATATTTAATTTCATAATGATCAAAATCAATTATTTTAAAAGAGATTGTACTTTCAATTAATGCTGGATTGATATTTTTTACAATGACGTTAAAAGGTGTGCCACTAAATTGTTCTGTTGTTCGCACTCTGCCAACTAAATAATATGAGACTTGTAATTTACCTTTTAATTTTTCAACCGTCTCCTTCATAATATCAAAAGAGGTAATAATCCGTATTTCATTAGAATTATCAACATAACTTGAAGAACTGTAAAAGCCTTGATTATCTGTTATCAGACTCTCTTTCATGTATGCATCATTCGATTTTAATAACTCAACTGATGCTTGATAAATACTTGCTAATTTATAGACGTAAAAATAACCAACTAAATAAAAAATTGGCGTTATTAAAAGTGGAATGTACCAATTTTTAGAAATGATTCTCCAAATAATCTTAAAATCATTTATTTGTAAAGGCGCAGTACTTTTTTTTTGTTCCACAGATTTAAAACTAATATACCACAAATATAATAATTTGGTGTGATTTTTTACTATATATTGTTTTTACAAATAATTTATCTTTACATTTACCAATTAAATTAAAAATACCAATGAATGCAAGAATATTTTCTATAATAATTTTTATTATAGCTTTTCCATTATTATGTAAAGCTCCGCCCGCTGGTGGCGGCTCTCCGGTTTGTTGGCCACCTCCATGTATTCCGATTGATGGAGGAATATCATTGTTAGTGGCTGCTGGAGCAATTTATGGTGGTAAAAAGCTATACTCTAATCGAAAACAAAAAAACACACTTTAATTTCATTTAACCCTCCATTATGGAGGGTTTTTACTTATGTTTCGTAAACTAAAATTAAATAAATTTCATATTTTTATAATAAAAGCATCCTTATTATATGGAACTTGTTATTTTTTGTATGAATTTATAGTAAAGCGAAACACAAGAGGTGATCAATTATTTATCAGAGAGATAATTAACTTGTGTCAGTGGATTTTTGATTTACTTGGATATAAAACCTTTGCTAGTAAGGAGGTAAATGATTTTCAGGTATTTGGAATAGATGGATCAAATGGTGTTTGGATTGGTGGACCTTGCAACGGCATTACGTTAATGTTTTTATTTGCAATTTTTGTCATTGCTTACCCCGGAAATATTAAAAATAAAATATGGTACATACCAACTGGAATTTTAATTGTTCATATTATTAATATTTTAAGAATAATAGCTTTAGCCCTTATAGCTTACTATAGCCCAAATTATTTAAATTTTAATCATACTTATACGTTTACATTTTTAGCTTATAGCGCAGTATTTGGTCTGTGGATGTTATGGGTAAATAAATTTTCCGATAATTAGAAATTGAAAAATAGCATTAAATATTTTGGTTTTATTTTACTCTTTGCGTTTGTAGGATTTAGCAGAGAGTTTTTATTTGTGAATATCAATGCTCAGCTTTTTACTTTATTTTATAAAAATACAGATTACGTGCTGCCCAGCATTATAAGGATATTAAGTAATTTTGATTACCAGACACTTTACTATTTTAAGTATCTGTTGACAGTTATTTATTTTTTTGCGTATTTTTTCACAACTTATTTTGCAGTGAAATACATCTGTATTCATAAAAAAAACACCCTTTGGGTTACTTATATCTATCTATTATTATTAGCTTTGTCTACTTTATCAATGGGCTATAATTTTCTTATTAATAATCAACTTGGTGGCAACGAATACACTTTTAGTCGCTGGTTAATGGGCATCGCACAATCACCTTTGGTTTGCTTTTTCATTATTGCGTCAAGCAAGCTATACAATAAGTTTCAAACTCAACAATAATATTATTTAACATGAAAAAAGACACTGCTATTTTTAAATTAATTAAAGAAGAGAAAGATCGTCAGACCCGCGGTATAGAATTAATTGCAAGCGAAAATTACGTGAGCGATCAGGTAATGAAGGCAATGGGTAGCGTATTAACTAATAAGTACGCGGAAGGTCTTCCTAGTAAACGATACTATGGTGGTTGTGAAGTAGTTGATAAAGTGGAGCAATTAGCTATTGATAGAGCTAAAGAATTATTTGGTGCTGTTTGGGTAAATGTTCAGCCACATTCTGGAGCCCAAGCAAATGCTGCAGTGATGTTAGCTTGCTTAAAACCTGGAGATACAATTTTAGGTTTTGATTTATCTCATGGAGGGCATTTAACTCATGGCTCTCCAGTAAATTTTTCTGGTAAATTATATCGCGCAACATTTTATGGTGTTGATGAAAAAACTGGCTTAGTAAATTATGATAAAGTAGAAGCAACTGCAAAAAAAGAAAAACCAAAAATGTTAATTTGCGGTGCATCTGCCTATTCTCGCGATTGGGATTATGCTCGTTTACGTAAAATTGCAGATAGCGTTGGTGCTTTATTATTAGCTGATATTTCTCATCCATCAGGTTTAATTGCAAAAGGAATTTTAAACGACCCATTACCACATTGTCATATCGTAACAACTACTACACATAAAACCTTGCGCGGACCAAGAGGCGGAATGATTATGATGGGCAAAGATTTTGAAAATCCAATGGGTGATAAAACTCTTAAAGGCGAATTAAAATTGATGAGTGCTTGTTTAGATATGGGCGTTTTTCCGGGAACACAAGGTGGCCCATTAGAACATGTAATTGCAGCTAAGGCTGTGGCTTATGGAGAATGTTTAAGTGATGATTATATGATGTATTGTGTGCAGGTTATTAAAAATGCACAAACCATGGCAAAAGCCTTAATTGAAAAAGGATATAAAATTATTTCTGGTGGTACTGATAATCACTGCATGTTAATAGACTTGCGCAGTAAAAACTTAACTGGTAAAGAAGCCGAAAAAACTTTAGGAGAAGCGGATATTACTGTTAACAAAAACATGGTGCCTTTTGATGATAAATCTCCATTTGTTACTTCTGGTATTCGTATTGGAACGCCTGCCATTACAAGCCGCGGATTAAAAGAGAAAGATTGTTTAAAGGTTGTAGAATTTATTGACTCAGCTTTAAAAAATAAAGATAATCCTAAAGAATTAGCAAAATTGAAAGCTAAAATTAACACGATGATGAGTAAATTTCCTTTATTTGAGGGTTAATTTATGAATCCGTGTTTCTCTGAGATTAAATGAAACTACTAAATTAGGGAGTAACATTTTTTTTAATTCTTAAAATTCTACGATTGCAATTCTAGCCACCGCATTGTTTTTTCATCAATACTGCTAACTATTGTATTAAACTCTAATGATGTTTTTTGTATTTCATCAGCATTTGTTAGTCCGCCAGCTAACAGCACTTCTATTTCAGTTTTTCGTGTTTCCAATTGGGCTAAATCTATTTCTAAAGTTTCTAGTTCTTTTTGTTCTTTAAATGATAATTTCCTAACCTCGCTTTTTGCAGGACTTTCAATAATTTGTTGAAGAGGCTCAGCAGAAACGACTGCAGTTAATTGCTCTTTATTCTTTAAATTTTTAGCTAACTCCTCTGCTTCATCTTCTGAATCATATTTCCATTGACGGTACTCGCTATAATTTCCTGGAAAATCTTTTATAATACCGTTTCCTTCAAACGCAAAAACGTGGTCAACTAATCTATCCAAGAAGTAACGATCATGAGAAACAATTAAAACGCAACCTTGAAAATCTAGTAAAAATTGTTCAAGGGTTTGTAATGTAATTATATCCAAATCATTTGTGGGCTCATCTAGAATTAAGAAATTTGGGTTTCTTACCAATACCGTTAAAAGATACAACCGACGCTTCTCTCCACCGCTTAATTTGCTAACATGGCCGTATTGCACTTCTGGCGCAAAATTAAATCTCGTTAATAAACCAGAGGCGCTTAAAGTAGTTCCGTTTGCTAAAGGAATAAATTCCGCAATATCTTTCACTACTTCAATCACTCTTTTATCATCTGCTACTTGAATTCCTTTTTGAGAATAATATCCAAAAACAATGGTATCTCCAACGGTTACTTTTCCACTATCTGGCGGCTCTAAACCTTGAAGCATATTAATAAACGTGCTTTTGCCAATTCCGTTCGGACCTACAATTCCTATTTTTTCTCCTTTAATAAATGTATATGAAAATAGTTCTAATATTTTTACATCTCCAAATGCTTTCTTTAAATTATGTACTTCAATAATTTTACTACCAATCCGTTCAACTTTTACGCTTAGTTCAATTTTCTTTTCAATGTTTTTCTTGCGTGCTTTTGCTTCAACATCATAAAAGGCATCTACACGTGATTTAGATTTTGTAGTTCGCGCGCGTGGTTGTTTACGAACCCACTCTAATTCGCGACGGTATAAATTTTTTGCTTTCTCTAATTCAGAAGCTTGCATCATTTGTCGTTCCGCCTTCTTTTCCATGTAATAATCAAACTTACCTCTATATTCATATAAAGAGTGTTCATCAATTTCTATGATTCTATCGCATACTTCATCTAAAAAATAACGATCATGAGTTACCAATAAAATACTTTTTTTATAGCTACGTAAATATTCCTCTAACCATTCAATAACGGTAACATCCAAGTGATTTGTAGGCTCATCCATTATTAATAAATCAGGCTCATTTAATATAACCTGAGCTAATGCTAAACGCTTTTTTTGTCCTCCACTGAGTGTACTAACTTTTTGTGTCAAATCATTTAAACCCAAGTTTGCGCAAACTAACATAATTTGAGTTTCTACATTCCATGCTTCCAAATCATTCATCTTGTTAGTTAAGATATCTAATTGGTTTTCTGTTTTTTCGGTAGGATTTGCATAATGCGATTCAACTAAATGTGTATAATCTATTGCAGTTTTAACCATTTCACTGTCACCATCGTAAATAGCTTCTTCGATAGTATGGTTTTCATTTAAAGTAGGTTCTTGACTTAAAAATGAAATTCTTAGTTCTTTCCTAAAAGCAACTTCTCCGCTATCAGGAATTTCAATTCCTTGAAGTATTTTAAACAAAGTAGATTTACCCGATCCATTTTTAGCAATTAAGGCTACTTTATCCCCGTAATTAATTCCGAAATTGATGTTTTTAAAAAGAATTTTATCGCCAAAACTTTTACTTAATTGATTTACTGAAAGAAGGTTCATTTATTTAATTGTAGGATATTTATTTTGTTTGATTAGGAATAGAGAAATTTCAAGTGTTGGTTTTAGAAGCATGTCAATCTCTACTTCATGTATTTGGTTACCGCTCATGTTAATTTTTAAGATTTTTTTCAATTAAGTATCTCAACTTATCTCTATTTAAATTGGAGTTAATTTCGCCATTAATGGTTATAGAAACGCTTCCGGTTTGCTCGGAAACAGTAATAGCTAGAGCATCTGTTGTTTCTGTTAAACCAACGGCAGCTCTATGTCTCATTCCAAAATTTGAAGGAAAATTCTCTTTTTCAGTAACTGGTAGAACACATCGAGCAGCAATTATTCGATTATCTTTAATGATGACAGCCCCATCATGCAGAGGACTATTTTTATAAAAAATATTTTCCAACATTTTGTCGGTTAACGCTGAATCAATTATTTCTCCGGTATTTACATAAAATTTTAAATCTGATTTACGCGAAATAATAATCAAAGCACCTGTATTTGTTTCGCTCATGCTAAAGCATGCGTTAATAATTGCATCTACATCTAATGCAAAGCGAGAAGAAATGGTAGATTGATTTGAAAATAATAAAATAGACTTCCAGTTTTTATTTTTAATGAATTCGTTGGAGCCTATGTAAAGTAAAAATTTTCTTATTTCCTGCTGAAAAACAACCATCACCGCAATTACCCCAACATTAATAAATTTACCTAAAATAGAACCTAATAATTTAAGTTCGAATGCGCGAACTATAATCCAAACAACATATATTAAAACCAATCCAATAAATACATTAACAGCTGCTGTGCCTTTTACCATTTTAAATAATTGGTAAAGCATAATTGCCACTAAAACAATATCTACAGCATCGGTAATACCAAATGAAAGAAATAATATAAATAAATTACACAGCACGATGGCAAAGATACTTTTTTAAAAGTTAATTTATGACTTTCATTTTATTTAAACTATTAAATTATGCTTTGAATACTATCAACTTTTCTGTATTTAGAGTGTAGCATTATTTTTACTTTTAATAGTTTAATAGTTTGTCATTTTCAAAAACAAAATAACCCACTTTATTTAATTTCGATTCATAAATCATAACCTTGGCAACTTGCTTTGCATCAATTGCTTTATAAAGTTTTAGTCTTCCAACAAATAAAAATGACAAAAACCTCATCGCTAGTTTTGCTAACGTTTCACCAAACCGAAATTCTATACGATTACCTAGTAGCATTGATGGCCTAAAAATAGTAAATGACTCAAAATTTAATTTCTTGATTGCATTTTCAGTTTCGCCTTTTATTTTCAAGTAGTAGTTGTTGGATTTGCTATCAGCACCGATAGAACTTTGTAAATAAAACTGATTAAGTCCATTTTGCTTTGCAAGTAGCGCAAAATCAGAAATATAGTTAAAATCAACTTTTCTAAAAGCTGTTTTTGATCCCGCAGTTTTAATTGTGGTTCCTAAACAACAAAAAATAATATCACCAATAATCAAGTGTTCTATTTTATGTAGTTGATCAAAATCAGTTATGTGCTCAGTTAATTTGCTGTTTTTAATGTTTGTGCTTTTTCTTGAAAATAAAATTATTTTTTGATAATGATCATCATTTAACAGTTGCTTTAATAATTCAGTCCCTGTTAATCCAGTTGCTCCTAAAATAATGGCTGTTTTCATCCAATCGCTTATTTTTATAAATGTAAAAATTAAAAATTAACATTCCGGTAACATTAAACTTAACTTATGTTAAACTATGATCATTTAATTTGCATCATGAAAAAAGGTATTGCGCTTATTTTTATTTTAAGTTTTTTTATTTCTACATTAGCATTTTCTAGCGAAATGCCAGTGATTAGAAAAATAAATTCAGTAATATTAAGTGGCAAGATAATAGATAAAAAAAACAATGAGTTTTTAGCAGGTGTTAAAATTAATTGCGCCAATTGTCAAAAATCAGTTTATTCTGATTTAGATGGTAACTTTTTTATTTACCTCGAATTTAATTCTGATGAAAATTTAACATTAGAATTTTCTCAAATTGGATATACCTCCAAAACCCTCAATTTAAAAGACTTACAAGTCAGTTTAGATAGTATTGATGTCGATTTAACGACTGAATAGATAAATCACAATGTAAATTTAATGTTAATTTTTTGTTACTATTGTAACAAATTTGTGTTTTTAATGGTATACTTGTATTGAATTCAAATTAAGATTTTTTTCCTAATTTTTTAATACTCTAGTTATCATGAAAAATTTATTTCTTTTAGGCTGCTTTTTTATAGGTAGAATAGTGTTTTCTCAAGAAATTACACTAAAAAATGGATTATATGTTCAAAATGAAGTTGCTTACACTGGTAATTATACTTCGTATTTTGAAACAGGAGCTAAAAAAGAGGTTTTATCAGTAAAAAATGGAAAATTGGATGGCGAAGTTGTAAAGTACTATGAAAATGGTAATAAAAGAGAAGTTGGCTATTATGAGAGCAATTTAAAATTTGGATTATGGACTCGTTTTAACACAAACGGAACTTTAATTGCAGAAGCATCTTATAAAAAGGATAAGAAAGATGGAACTTGGTTTGTATATAATGATCAAGGAGCAAAACTTTTTAAGATGGAATATAAAGACGGGGAAAAAATTGGTACTTGGACGCAGTGGGATGAAGCTGGAAATGTTGTAAAATCAACCAACTACGCTTCTTTGTAATAGCCGTCCTAGTTCAAAATTCTAACACTGGTATCTTGTTGGCTAAGAATTAAATTTTTCGTGATAGTTTAGTACTGAAATTTAGATTAGAAATAATTAGTCGTTCCTCAAATTCTCTATAACTATTACTATTATTAGTTTTGTTGAAAAAATGGGGTATAAAAATATGCCGAAAAAGTAAAAAAAGGTGTAAAAAAGCGGGAGATTTGTGTATGCTTCCAAAACAAAAAAACATAAATCAAATGGGTTTTTATAGCACATTTGAAGAACAGTTAAATCATAATCATCCACTTTATAAATTAAGTTTAGCAATAAGA
>JBIKOX010000089.1:0-11275 GCA_044357775.1 Bacteroidia bacterium
TAGATTTGTGCATTTGTAAGAAAATATAGTACTATCCTTTAATGTTAAAAAACCATGAGCAAATCCGGGTGGAATATAAAACATCGTTTTATTATCTTCAGATAATTCAATTGCAATATGCTCGCCGTAGGTTGTAGAATTTTTCCGAATATCTACAGCCACATCCAAAACAGCCCCTGTAATAACTCGTACTAATTTTCCTTGATCAAAAGGTGGAGCTTGAAAATGCAGGCCTCGCAATACTCCGGAATTTGATAATGACTGATTATCTTGAATAAATTTAGCATCAATGCCATTATCCTTAAATACCGAATCATTGTAGCTTTCAAAAAAATAGCCTCTAACGTCCCCAAATACCTTTGGATTAATAATTAGTAATCCTTCTATTTTTGTTTTTATTACTTCCATAACTTAGAAAAACCAGTTTTTTTTTCAACTTTATCGTCAGAATAATATCCATTACCATAGTTATAACCATAGCCATAACCATAGCCGTATTTATAACCATACGCAGAACGAGTTGTATCTACACCATTTAAAATTATTGATAAATTTTTAATATTACCTTCATTAATTAATTTATCTAAAATTTGAACAAATGATTTTCTTGAATAATCTGCCCTAAAAACATAGATTGGATAATCAGCTTTTTGAATAGTTGTAATTCCATCAGTTACTAAGCCAATTGGTGGATTATCAAACACAATATAATCGTATAATTCTTTTAATTCACTTATTAATAAATTTAAACGATCATTGATAATTAATTCTGAAGGATTAGGAGGAATTGGTCCAGCCGTAATATAATCTAAGTTTGGGAAATGACTTTTATTTATACAATCTTTTGTAGGCGTTAAGTTTGTTAAAATTGTACTCATCCCAACATCATTAGATACACCAAATCCTTTATGAATTTTTGGTTTTCTCATATCTAAATCTAATAAAATTACTTTCTTGCCCGTATATGCTAAAATTCCAGCAACATTTAAACAAACAAAAGTTTTTCCCTCTCCTGATATTGACGACGTTACTGCAACTATTTTTGGACCTTCTGTATTATTAATAAAATGCAAATTAGATCTAATACTTCTAAATGCTTCGGCAATTTGTGATTTAGGGTTTTTATCCACTACTAGTTGAGAAACAGGAACGTCGCTTTCGTAATTAGGTACTATACCTAAAACAGAAATTGACGCATCAATATTATTTACAACATCATTTACAGAAGTTATTTTATCATGCAAAAAATACCTTATAAAGATAAGAAGCAACGATAATAAAATAGCTACGAGAAAGGCAATAATTAGTGTTGTTTTTTTGTTTGGGGAAACATAAGCGCCATCATTTATAGCTTCCTCTAAAATCACATTTTGAGAAACAAAGCCAGCTTTAGATATTGAAAATTCTGTTTTTTTCTCAAGTAACATCGTGTAGTATTTTTCACGTATGCTAAATAGTCTCATTAATCTCGAGTGCTCAAGATCTTCATCTGGATTGCTAACATTTTTACCTTGATACTCAGCATATTTTTGATTTAGTGCTGAATATCTTGATTTATAATTTAATCTAACTGAATTGATGGTTTCAATTAATAATTTTTTTTGATTTTCAATGTTAAAATTTATTTGTTTTATGTTTTCGCTATTTGGAGTAAGCATATAAAGCAAGGTCTCTTTTTCTAACAATAATTTTTGAATATTTTGAGTATACTCCTTAATTGAGTTTTCATATTCAGTTCCTGAAATCAGTGAAATGAGTTGATAAGTGTCAATGCTTTTATTTTTAATGATGCTTTGTTGAAGCTCTGCTAATATTTTTTCATCTAATTCTACTTTCAAAATATCATCTTCAATTTTGGATAATCTAATTGTATTTACATCAACAGCATCGTCCTTTACATTGTAATTATGGTCTTTACGAAATTCCTGTAAATTACTTTCAGACGATTTTAAATCGCCATAAACCAATTCTAATTGCTCACTGATAAAAGCCAAAATACTTTTTGAACTTTCACTCTTTCGCTCTACATCAAAATCCAAGTACTCCTTTGAAATAAGGTTTACCAATGCTTTTGATTTTTGTGCATTAACATCAGTTACTTTAATTTGTATCGTTTTAGCTGCTTCATTTATTAATTTAATATCAATTTTTGTTTGAAGATTAGCTGTAATATTATCAATATTATTAATGATAAAATACGATTTTTCATTGTCTGATAATTGTTGCTGAACTGATTGTTTATTTAATAAAGAATTTGGCGAAATACTTAAATCAAAATAGGGTGAATTAATAACATTAAATGTTGTAAATAAAATAACTTGATTTTTACCATCTGCTATAAACGAAATTTTTCCAGCGTTAGGTGTATTAAATTTTACATATATTTTTGTTCCATATATGTTATCTTTCTTTACATTAAATTTTACAAAATAGGGCGAGGAATTATAAAGTTCATTATTTTTAAATGTGCCCTCGTTAAAATAACTAATTTGAATATCTGATTTTGCGACTACTCTCTTCAAAAATATTTTCGAACGAATTTGCTCTATGGCTTCAGCTATTTTGTTTTGCCCAGTGTTTTCAAACTTAGTCATTTGAAGCACTTGAGATGCTTCGCTGTTTTCATTAATTTGAATAATGGTTGAAGATTGGTATTCGGGCTGGCTATACCTTAAATATATAGTTGCAGTGCCAAAACTTAGTATGAAAAAAATTAATACAAACCAAAAACTTCTTTTTGTAATATATAATACTAATGCTAAATCTAACTCACTACTAAACTTAGAAACTCTGTCTCTATATTTATCTAAAGAATTATCTCCTTCTGGTTGTATCATCTTCTAGATACTAAGCTGTAAATTAAAAATGCTGATGTTATTAACGAAATAATTGGTGTTATTTCTCCAACTAATGTTCTTGCTAATCTATATCTTGGCTCCACATAAATAATATCGTGCGCTAAAACGACTGAGTTCCCAGCTGCTAATCCTTCAATTTTTGACAAATCCATTAAGTAAACTTTTGGTTTTTCATTATCTTGATTTCTTATAAGTTTTACTTTATAAGCTTTGCCATCCTCTACTATTCCTCCTGATAATGCTAAAACTTCTATCACAGTCGTATTATTATTAATTAAACTCACAACTTTTGCGGCCCCACCATTTCCCGGGAAAACAATTACTCGCTTATTTGTAACAGTTAAAACAATAAATGGCTTCACATAATATTCAGCGTAAATTTGCTCTAAATACTCTGTCGCTTCTCTAATACTTAATCCTGCTAATTTAACTCTACCAATTAATGGCAGTTTACATGTACCATCTCTAGTTACAACATAATCCATATTAATGGACCTATTAATTAAGTTGGTAGTTGCTAAATCAATAATTTTGAAACCATCATTTGAAAAAATACTAACATTAATAATGTCATTTGCACCTAGCTTGTAATCTTGTTTTGATAAAGAATCTACAATTTTATCATATGTATATTCTTTTGGAGTTTTAAGCATTAGGTTAGACCTAAAGACTTTACATGATGAAAAGTAAAACAAAATTGATAAATAGAGGAAATATTTTATGAAGCGCATATTAGTTATAGAGTTATAGGGCAAAGTTAGGATTTATATGCTAATATCAAAAATCATGTTATTTAAATAATTTGTCATAAAGAAGTTTCATATCACTCACTAATCTGGTGTAACTAAATTTAGCAAGTGACCATTCTTCTCCTATTTCTGCAGATTTTAAAAGTTGCTCTTTATCATTAATCGTCATTAATAAATTTGAAAAAAACGCTTTTTTATCGCTTATTTCAGATAAAAATCCACATTCTGGATGTAATACGTCTTCAATTCCTCCAACATTTGTAGAAACCACAAATTTGCCGGCTGCTTGAGCTTCAATTATACTAACGGGAGTTCCTTCATTTAATGAAGTTAATGTTACTAAATCTAAACCATGTAAAGCCCATTCTATATTAGTAATCCAAGAGGTAAAAATAACATCTGCAACATCTTTTGGATTATTGGACCAAGTAATATTATTTAATGTACAAGAATTAAAAATAGAATCACGTATATCTCCATCTCCAATAATAAAGGCTTTAAAATTGCTGATGCCGTTTTGTTTTAAATATGCCAGCGCTTCAATAAATAAACCATGGTTTTTAATTGGCGCTAACCGCCCAATAATTCCGATTGCAATTTGGTCATCTTTTAAATTATACTTTTCTCTGAATTCCTTTCTGTTTTGTTCCTTGTTTAAAGTAAATCTGCTTAAATCAAAACCTAAAGGAATTACATGTATTTTGTCTTTTGGGGCAATATTAAATACTTCTGATAACTCTTGTTTTTGCTTATTACTAATCGCAATAATGGCAGTAGAATGCTTTGCTAAATAACGTTCAATTATTTTATAAAAATTTGTTTTGAATTTCCCAAAATAAGAGTGAAAAACATGCCCGTGAAATGTGTGAATTATAATTGGAACTTTACAGTGTATAGCTGCTAAACGACCTATTGCTCCTGCTTTTGAAGCGTGAGTATGAACAATATCCGGTTTAAATTCACGAATTATTTTCTTAATTTCTTTATAAGCTGCATAATCAGCTTTTAAATTAATTTCACGTTGAAATTGATTTAAAACTTTAGGCTTTAAACCTAAACCTTCAGGAATATAAAGCGAACTATCTTCTCCTTCTTCTTCCGGGCCGCCTACTAAAAGTGTTTCATAATCAGGTTCTAAGTATTTTGATAAATAACTTACATTATAAGTTATACCTCCAATATTAAAACGATTAATAATTCTTAGAACCTTTGGCAAAATATTAATTTAAATTTAATTCAGTTGAAAGTAGTTTAAAATCGATACCATCAAAATTTCCTGAACTCATCATCAAAAGTACATGATTTTTGAGTGATTTTGATTTCAAGTAGGTCATTAAATGGTTACTATTTGTGAAAACTTTCAAATCTTTACGATTAAAATAATTAAGTACTTGAACTTCTGTAATTGGGTTTAATTTTTTATGTGCAATTGTATGCGGATTAAAATAAACTATGGCTTCGTCAGCATCATTCATTGCACCATTATATTCAGCCAAAAAAGTTTCATTTAAACTACTAAACGTATGCAATTCCATGCAGGCAATAACTTTGCGGTTTTCAAATTGTTGTTTTACCGCTTGTGTGGTTGCTTTTAATTTTGAAGGTGAGTGAGCAAAGTCTTTATAAAAGGCAAAATCATTCGTTTTTGAAACTAATTCCAATCGTTTTGCCGCACCTTTAAAAGATTGTATGGCATCATAAAATTGAGAGTTGTTTATCCCTAATTTATTGCAAACTAAACGAGCCCCATTTAAATTCATTAAGTTGTGATTTCCAAATATTTGTAAGGGAATTTCATTTTGCCCTTCTTCAATAAACGTTATTCCATTTTCAATTCTGTGTTTAGGAATGGAGTAGGGGATTTTTTTAATGTTATTTGTATTTCCAGAATTTGCAGCTACTTTTTGTAATTCTGCATCTTCATTACAATAAATTAAACATCCATTAGGTTCAATTAAATCAACAAAAATTTCAAACTGATTTACATAATTTTCAAAAGTAGGAAATACATTAATATGATCCCAGGCAATACCACTTAAAATGGCAATATTTGGTTTATACAAATGAAATTTTGGACGGCGATCAATTGGAGAGGCCAAGTATTCATCACCTTCAATAATGGCAATTGGCGCCTCTTTAGTTAATTTTACCATTGTGTTAAACCCTTCCAATTGTGCGCCAACTAAATAATCTGCATCAATTTTATGAAAATTCAACACATGTAAAATCATGGCGGTAATAGTCGTTTTACCATGGCTTCCTCCAATCACTACCCGTTTTTTATCTTTAGTGGCTTCGTAAATATATTCTGGATATGAATATACTTTTAAACCTAATTCATTCGCTTTAAGTAATTCAGGATTATCTTCACGCGCGTGCATTCCTAAAATTACAGCATCAATTTCACTAGTTATTTTTTCAGGAAACCAACCAATTTCTTCAGGTAAAATTCCCGCATTTTTTAGACGAGTTTTTGATGGTTCATTTATTTCATCATCACTACCGGTAACTTTAAAGCCTTTTTCGTGTAAAGCTAAAGCCATGTTGTGCATGGCACTTCCGCCTATTGCAATTAAATGTACGCGCATAATTTAGATAAAATTGATGTTACGAAGTAAGTGTTTTTAAACAAAAAATGCAGACTGATGTAGTCTGCATTTTAAACAATGATTTGTTAAGTATTATGCCATTTTTGGACTTGGCTGCCCTAAAAGGTATAATAATTTTGCGTGGGCTGCAACAGCCCCAACAAAAGTTTTTTTAGTATGATACGGTAAATTAAATTCTTTTGCTGTTTTTTCAATAATTGGAGCCAATTTTTTGTAGTGAACGTGACAAATATTGGGAAATAAATGATGTTCTACTTGAAAATTTAAACCACCTACAAACCATGAGAAAAACCAACTCTTTTGAGCGAAATTGGTTGTAGTTTTTAATTGATGTGCAGCCCAATCATCCTCCATATTTCCGGATTTATCAGGTAAAGGAAATTCAGTTAAATCAATTACATGCGCTGGCTGAAATATTAAAGCTAAAATCATTCCGCATGTAAAATGCATAATTGCCCATCCTGTTAAAATTTGATACCACGGACTTTCCATTATTAATAAAGGCAATCCTAAACTGTAACCTAAATAAAACATTTTATTTAGAATTAATAAGTACAACTCCTTTTTAAAAGTTGTTTTTTTAATTGCTAATAAACCCATTTTGTGGTATCGCGCTAATTGTTGAAAATCTTTTGTGGTAGCCCACATGATTGTCATTAATCCGTAAAAAAACCAAGCATACAAAAACTGAAATTTGTGTATTTTTTTGTAATCTGCATGAGGGGAAAAACGTAAAAATCCGGGAGGAGCAATATCTTCATCATGTCCTTCAATATTTGTATATGTATGGTGCAAGTTGTTGTGCTGTAATTGCCAATTTAAAGAACTACCACCAACAAAATTCATACTACGACACATCAATGCGTTTAGTTTTGCATTTCTAGCATAAGAACCATGATTGGCATCATGCATAATTGATAAACCAATTCCACTCATACCAAATCCCATTATTACGCAAAGTAATGATTGCAGCCAAAGGTTATCAAAGGTATTTGTAATTAATAGTACAAATGGAGTAAGGTATAAAGTGAACATAAAAATGGATTTTATAACCATTGATGCGTTACCGTAGCGAGATAAATTGTTTTCTTTGAAGTATTCGTCAACACGTTTTTTTGCTGTATTATAAAACGTACGGTTAGCGTTGTTAAATCTAATTGAAGGATTACTCATTTATGTTGTGTTTAGTTTGCGTTCTTTTTTTTGTTTTACAAAGATAAGCTATTAAAAATAGATAATCTATAACTTAAAAATTATACTATTAAACATACAATAGTTGAAATTGTTGAATATGAATGATTTAAATATTCTTTTGTGAGAGGAATCTTATAAATAAAGCGACAAAATAAGTTCAGCTAATTTTTCCACATCCTCTTTTTTGCTTTTTTTACCAAATGAAAACCGGATACAATTATCGGCTTCTTCCTTATTTAAGCCCATTTCCATTAAAACATGGGAGGGCTGTGTATTTGCAGATGTACAAGCGGAACCTAAAGAAACAGCGAATTGATTTTTAATATGCGAAAAAATGCTACTTCCGTCATTTAATTTTGGAAGGTAAAGATTTGAGGTGTTGTAAAGTCTGTATTTAGTTGATCCATTGATTGTTATTCGTGGTATCTCAAGTAATTGATGCTCCAAATAACCTCTTACTTTTGAAATATGCATATTATCATCCCAAAATTCGTTTTTAGCAATTTCGCAAGCTTTTCCTAATCCTACAATTCCGGTAACATTTAAAGTTCCGCTTCGTTTATGGTTTTCATGTCCACCGCCATGTAACAGAGGAATTAAATTCACTCTAGGATTTTTACGACGAACATATAATGCGCCGACTCCTTTTGGACCATAAAGTTTATGCGCTGAAATGCAACACATATCTAAACCCATTTCATTCACATCAATAGGGAGTTTGCCTGCTAGTTGAGTTGTATCGCTAAAAAAAATAGTGTTATGTTGGTGAGTAATTTCTGCAATTTTTTCTAAGTCCTGTAATACACCAGTTTCATTATTAGCGGCCATAATTGCTACTAAAATGGTTTTATCAGTAAATCTTTCTTTCAGTTCATCCAAATCAATTCGACCTTCTCTGTCAACATTCACGTAAGTGATAACTGCACCTTTTTCTTCCAAATAAGTACAAGTGTCTAAAACGGCCTTATGTTCCGTTTTACATGTAATAATATGATTTCCTTTTATTTGATAAGCTTCAAATACGCCTTTTATAGCCATATTGATAGCTTCGGTAGAACCGGAAGTAAATACGATTTCAGAAGTTTCGGCTCCTATAAAATCAGCAACTTGTTTTCTAGCTTTATCAATAGCACCTTGCGCATACCAGCCAAAAGCATGTGTATTACCAACTGCATTCCCAAAATGTTCAGTAAAAAAAGGGAGCATTTCTGATAGGACTCTTTCATCTAATGGGGTAGTGGCGTTATAATCGAGATAAATCATTAAGCTTTCTCGATAATAGCAGCGTAACCTTGTCCAACACCAATGCACATAGTTACTAAGGCATATTTTTTATTTTGAAGGTTTAGTTCAATAGCTGCAGAATTTATAATACGGGCGCCGCTCATTCCCAACGGATGGCCTAACGCTATTGCTCCACCATTTGGATTAACGCGTGGATCTTTGTCCTCTAATTTCCATTGACGAGTACAACCCAAAGCTTGCGCTGCAAACGCTTCGTTTAATTCAATAAGGTCAATATCGTTCCATGTTAAATGGGCTTTTTTTAAAGCTAAGTTGGCTGCTTCAACTGGTCCTAACCCCATAATGCGAGGTTCAACGCCAACAACAGCGCTGCTTACAATACGTGCTAAAGGTTTTAAGTTATAAGATTTTATTGCGTTTTCGCTTGCTAATAAAATAGCCGCAGCACCATCATTTAATCCGGATGCATTGCCTGCTGTTACTGTTCCGTCTTTTCTAAAAGAAGCTTTTAATTTTTGTAAACCTTCAATAGTTGTATTTACTTTTGCAAATTCATCCGTTTTAAATAGTAGAGCATCTCCTTTTTTTTGCGGAATTTCAACTGGTATAATTTCTTTTTCAAATCTACCCGAAGCTATTGCAATTGCTGCTTTTTGTTGACTCCATAAAGCAAAAGCATCTTGGTCCTCTCTACTTATGTTATGCATTTCGGCAACATTTTCAGCGGTTTCGCCCATGGCATCAACTCCATATTGTTCTTTTAATTTTGGATTGATAAAACGCCATCCAAAACTTGTATCAAATAATTGTTGATCGCGCCCAAAAGCGGAACTAGCTTTACTCATGACTAATGGTCCACGAGTCATATTTTCAACACCTGAAGAAATCATTAAATCTGCCTCTCCTAATTGTATATATCTTGCAGCATCAACCGTTGCACTCAATCCTGAAGCACACAAACGATTAATAGTTTGGCCAGGAACGGTTATTGGTAAACCCGCCATTAAAGAAGCCATACGAGCTACATTGCGATTATCTTCACCTGCTTGATTAGCGCAGCCCATAATTACGTCCACAACTTTCGAAAAATCAACGGATGGATTTTTTGACATTAATTCTTTTAAAACTAAAGTTGCTAAATCATCGGTTCTAATGGTTGAAAGTGTCCCTCCGAAATTTCCTATCGCAGTTCTTACTCCATTTATAATATAAGCTTGTTGCATATTTTTCTTATTAGTGCTACAAAATTATTGTTTTTACTAAGACTTACTCATTAAAATAGGCTTTTTAATAGTTTTATATTTATTTATATACTAAAACATATTGTTTTTCGTTCCTTTGTAATTGATTAACAAGTGTTTATTAGACCTTTTTTGAAAAAAAAATCCATATATTTTTTCGCAACCATTATAACTTTTTTCTCATTTAGTTTAAAGTCGCAAGTAGCTGCCCCTCAAATAAGATGTATATCTGTTACTTCGCCCACAACTTCAGCCTTATCTTGGATAATTCCTTCTGACCCTGGTAATTTATTTACTCAGTATCAAGTTTGGGCATCAACAACTCAACAAGGTACTTATAATCTTATTGGAAGTGTTAATACCTATACACAAACTACTTTTACTCACTTGTCGGCTAGTGTAGGTTTACAATCTCAATATTATTATTTAACAACAGTAAGTGGTACATATACCTCTGTGCCATCAGATACTTTAAGATCAATTTATTTAAATATAAGTAACCCCGGTAATGGTGTAGTAGGATTAAACTGGAATGCAATTCGAATTCCATTATTATTAACTTCAGCACCAACATATACTGTTTCTAGGGAAGCTCCAGTAGGATTTTGGTCGCCCATATATATTGGCAATAAGTTGAACCATAAGGATACCATTTATAGATGTAAAGTTTATTACAATTATAAAGTTGAAATTTCTGATTCATACGGATGCGTTTCTAATTCCAATATTATTGGGGATACTTGTTATAACGTTCAGTCTCCAAATATTTTAGTTTTAGATTCAGTGTCGGTAAATAGCAGCGGGCAAGCTGTTATAGGTTGGGAGCCTTCATCTTCTTCAGATGTAAATAGTTATATTATTTATTCGGTATCTCCTGGAAATGTATTAACCTCTATTGATACAATATATGGTTACAATAATACATCCTTTATTGACGTCGGTTCTACTGTAGGCTCTAATTCCGAAGGTTATTGCGTCGCTGCGATTGATAGTTGTAAAAATTACAGCATCCCAAGTATTTCGCATAATTCAATATTTTTAAACGCACCTACTTATGATTTATGTCAAAGATCGGCAAGTTTAACTTGGACTCCGTATTCTAATTTGCCCAATGGAATTCTTAACTATGATATTTATTCTTCAATAAATGGTAGTCCATTTTCTTTTGTTGGTAACACGAGTGGAACAACTTTTATGCAAGCTTCTTTAAATTTAGGAAGCGTTTACAAGTATATTATTAGAGTTAAAAACACAGACTTGTCAATTACTGCAAGTTCTAATTCGCAAAGCATAACGGCAATAGGACTTCCCGGACCAAGTTATGTTTACATAAATTCAGTAAGTGTAATTACCTCCAACAAGCAAGTAGAAATATCATA
>JBIKOX010000173.1:0-6229 GCA_044357775.1 Bacteroidia bacterium
GTCTTATTCAAAATTAGCATTTGTGCCTTTTGCAAACATTTCACCGCAAAAATACATCGATAAAGATGTTATGACTACTGATAAAAATTATTATTATAAAATTCAGGCAGCGGATGACTGCTTTAATCCCGGTGTTTGGAGTGATACCTCAAAAACAATTTTATTACATGTTAGTAATGATAACGCCAATATTTATTATAATACATTAACATGGGATGATTACAACAAGTGGAATGCAGGTGTTGAATCATTTAATATTTATAGAGCAGTTAATGGTGTTTTTGATCCAACACCTATAAGCAATGTTCCATTTGCTACTAAAACTTATATAGATGATGTTCAAAATTTTGTCACCGAGAAGGGTAAATTTTCTTATTATGTAGAAGCTGTTGAAGGTTTAGGCAATATTTATGGATTTAAAGATTCTGCTAAATCTAATCCCGCAGACGCTTATGTGGAAGCAAGTATTTTTGTTCCTAATGCTTTTGCTCCAAAAGGAATAAATAATGTATGGTTACCTATAGCTCAATATGTTGAGAAAACAGATTACAAGGTGATGGTGTTTAACCGCTGGGGAGCAAAGGTGTTTGAAACATCTAGTGACACCGAAGCTTGGTCGGGTGATGCTGCAACTGATGAAGTTTATGTTTATTTAATTGAGTATAAAAATGCTCGTGGAGAATACATTCAATTAAAAGGACATTTGAATATAATCAGATAAGATTAATCTTAATTTCTTTCTTAGCATTTCATTATTAATAAGTTTCCATTTTCTTTTTATTTTAAGTTGTAACCTCACTTAAATTTGAAGTTATAATTTAAATGAAAGAATTAAGTGTCATATTATTTAGTTTCGTTTTATTAAGTACAAATACTATTTGTGCACAGGTAAAAAAAACAGAACCAACTTTAACAAGAGTTCTTTTTGTATTTGATGCAAGTAATAGTATGAAGGCTAAGCACAAAAATACAACGCGAATAAAGGGTGCTAAGGAATTATTTTACAAGTTTTTGGATAGTTTGAGTAAGCAAAAAAATACGCAGTTTGCTTTAAGAATGTATGGACATACTGTAAAATATCCGCCGGGAGATTGTAAAGATTCAAAATTAGTAGTTCCATTTGGTAAGAATAATATAGCAATTATTAAAAATAAAGTCGCTGAAGCAAAGCCAACAGGTATTACTCCAATAGAGCATTCGTTAACTGAATCCGCAAACGATTTCCCTGATTCAAAAGCTGTAAATATGATTATTTTAATTACAGATGGAATAGAGGAGTGTGAAGGTGACCCTTGCAAAGCCAGACAAAAATTAATGGAAAAAGGTATTTTGATTTTGATAATCCTTCGCTGATTAACGACATAAGTTCAATTATTTCCAAACAAAAATTAAATAAAACAACTTCACAGGTTAATTTATTAGATTCAAAATCGATACCAACTGAAACTAACGTAAACATGACGTTTTATAATACAGTTAAAGGTAGTTATGTTTATAATTACATTCATACATTAAATCAAAAAGGTAATCCTGATACGTTGTATTTAGATGATTTTCCTACCTATAAAGTTATAGCACACACCATTCCTCCAACAGAAAGTAAAGAAGTAAAACTATCGCAAGGAAAACATACCATTATTCCTATTGATGCACCGCAAGGTTTTATAGAATTAAGGCGACCAATGGGAGTTTATAATTTTAATGAAAAAGTAAAAACTATTGTGCGTCAATCAAATAGTAATATGCTAACCTTAAATGTTCAGCAAATGAATACTATTGAAAAATATATTACCGGTAATTATGACTTAGAAATATTAACACTACCTCGAACCTATATAAATTTAGTTACAATAGCACAATCTCAAACTAAGATTGTTGAAGTTGCAAATGCAGGAATGCTTACTTTAAAAGCATTAGATAATGGTGACGGCAGTATATATAAGGATACAAAAAAATTGGAATGGGTTTGTAATTTAAATAGTTCAACTTTGCAGGTTTATTATTTACAACCAGGTAATTATAAAATAGAATGGCGTTCTAAAGCTTTAAAAGGTTCTATTTATACAATAGAAAAGAAATTCACAATAAAATCAGACGTAGAAACGAAAGTAGAATTGTATCGCTAAGAATTATTTATTTTTTTCGATTGTGAGTCCAAAATCCATAATTAATGGTAATGGATTAAGACGCATACCTTGTTGAAAACTAAACGTGTATTTACCGGTTTGTGGAAATATTAAATTTTGTTTTAATGGTATTTTATTGTCCCAAATATCCCCTGTGCCATCTCCTTGCCACTCTCCTTTTTTGTTGGCTAAAACACACTCCAATGTATCAATAGTTACTTTGCCGCTAGGATTAGTTGTTGTTAAAAACACAAACAGATTACTAAATGGATAAGAATCAGCATGTCTAACATTTAAAAAAACATTATAGTAAACCTTGTTATCTGTTACATCAACTGTAAAGTTCAATTTATTTTTTTCGTCCCAACCTTCTTCTGGTATTTTTGTAATTTGACTTGATAATACATTGCTGTTACAAGAAACAAAAGCACTGCTCAATAATACTAAACTTAAGTAGACAATAAAATTACGCTGAAGGTGAATCATCATTTTTAGGTTTTGGTTTATGATTATGAACTGGTTTTTTATGCTGTGGCTTATTACTATTTGCTGATGCATCACCATCAGGATTACTTTTTGGTTTTGGATTCCCTTGATTTAAATGCTTTGGTTTATTTGTATTTTGTGGTCTATTTTGGTTTGGATTAGCAGCTTTATTCTGATTAGGATTGGCTGCTTTTTGTTGATTTGGATTTGCTGGTTTGTTTTGATTTGGATTTTTATGATGCGGAACTTTTGTTATTGTTTCAATAGGTTCAGAAGCATTTATAGCAGCAGGCTTATTAGCGTGTTGTGGTTTTCGGTTATTTTTTGACTTGTTGTTGTTCTTTTTCCGATCATCAAAACGTGTTAACGAATCCTGACCAACAACGTTTTCGTAATCAGGCAATTTTGCTAATTCAATTTCTTTAAATTGCTTTGGTTCCAATAAATCTGCCGGTTTTATATTGTCTGCATTTAATTTAAAAATCTCTTTAGTACGTGCAATCGTCAGAGGCACAAATACGTCTGGTTCACTTGTATAACTCCACCAAATAATGCGTTTAAAAATATCTGTCTTTTGATGAAAAGCAAATCCTTTTTCTGTAGCTAAGCGTCTGTTATCAATTTCCGGAAATTCTTTTAATGCATCTAAGTAACTATCTAATTCATAGTTTAAACAACACTTTAATTTACCGCATTGTCCCGCTAATTTTAATGGATTTAATGATAATTGCTGGTAACGAGCCGCAGAAGTTGAAACTGTTCTAAAATCATTTAACCAAGTTGAACAACACAACTCTCTTCCGCACGAACCAATTGCGCCAAGTCTTGCCGCCTCTTGTCTTGCACCAATTTGGCGCATTTCAATTCGTACTTTAAACGTTTCTGCCATTACTTTAATCAGCTCTCTAAAATCAACCCTACCATCAGCTGTGTAATAGAATACGGCTTTACTTTTATCGCCTTGATATTCAACATCGCTAATTTTCATTTGCAAGCCCAGTTTTAAAGCTAACGTTCTCGATTTAAACATCGATTCAACTTCTAATGCTTGTGCTTCTTTCCATTTATCAATATCTTGCTGTTTGGCTTTACGGTATACTTTTTTTATTTCTTCGCTGGCATAATTAATATTCTTCTTTTTTAATTGCAGTCTTACTAACTCACCAGTAATAGAAACCACTCCAATATCATGACCAGGAGATGCTTCGGTGGCAACAATGTCACCAACATTTAAGGTTAAATTATTTACATTTCTGTAAAATTCTTTTCTTGAGTTTTTGAATCTAATTTCAACTACATCGCATTGCGCTTGACCATCGGGTAAACTCATGTTTCCCAACCAATCAAACACATTTAATTTATTGCAACCACCGCCTGTTCCGCACGAACCATTGTTATTACATCCAGCGGGGATTCCGCCATTTTTATCATCTCCAGTAGAGCAGGTGCCACAAGCCATAGTATATATATTTGTTATTCTGTTATTTAAAAATCCATCATCTTGAGCTAACTCAAATTACTAACGGTTAAGAAACGAGAACATGAATGTTTATTATTAAATTTCTCAAAACAAAGAGCTGCATAAATATACTTAAATATTTTAAAACTTATTTTTGCTCAATTAAACTTTTATAAACGGCTCCTGTTTTATAATTATCTTTGCACAATAAAAAAAAAGTATGATCGCATTAATCACAGGAGCAACCTCGGGTATTGGAAAATCAACAGCATTTGAATTTGCCAAACACGGGTATAATTTAATAATTACCGGCAGAAGACAAGAAAGATTAACGGAGTTAAAAAAAAGTTTAATAAATCAGTTTTCGATTAACGTCCTTGATTTGTGTTTTGATGTGAGAGATTCGAAACAAGTTGAAGTTGTATTAAGCAATTTACCTCTTGATTTTAAAAATATTGATTTACTAGTAAACAATGCTGGTTTAGCTGCAGGATTATCAAGTATTCAGGATGGAAAGTTAAATCATTGGGAACAGATGATTGATACAAATATTAAAGGATTGTTGTATGTTACAAAGCAGGTTGCAATGATTATGATTCAAAACAAAAAAGGACATATTATCAATGTTGGTTCTATTGCAGGCAAGGAAGTTTATGCTAACGGAAATGTGTATTGCGCTACAAAACATGCAGTAGATGCGCTAAATAAAGGTATGCGCATTGATTTATTGCCCCATGGCATCAAAGTATCCTCTGTAAATCCGGGAATGGTAGAAACCGAATTTAGTATTGTCCGTTTTGATGGTGATGAGGAACGCGCAAAAAAAGTGTATGAAAATATTGTGCCACTAAAACCAGAAGATATTGCAGAAACCATATATTGGATTGCTTCGCGCCCTGCTCATGTAAATATTAATGATATCATTATTATGCCAACCATTCAGGCTAACGCTACAACTTTAAAACTAAAAACCACATAATTATTATAATCGTTACAAACTGAAAGTTACCCTAATAGTTCCTTTACAAATTGGGATACTAGTTTACCATCAGCTCTTCCTGCAATTACTTTATTAGCAGCTCCCATAACTCTACCCATATCTGCAGATGTTTTGGCGCCTAGTTCAGTTATCGTATTTTTTATAATAGTTTTTAGTTCATCTTCTGATAGCTGCTTTGGTAAATATTCTTCCATAATCAATGCCTGAGCCAATTCGTCTTCAGCCAAATCTGCTCTATTTTGTTGAATATAAATTTCAGCAGTTTCCTTACGTTTTTTATATTCTTTTTGGATAGCCTTTGATGCACTTTCTTCTGTTAATCCTTCCGGAGAAGTTTTTAATAATAAAATTGCAGCTTTTATCGCTCTTACAGCCTCCAATCGTTTTGCGTTTTTTGCTAACATTGATGCTTTAACGTCCGCATTAATTTTCTCTTCTATTCCCATAATATGTTTAATTTTAGCATAAAGATAATTTTTGTTTTTAAAACCTTAAAACTATTTTATGAACTGCACCTGGCCGGCTAAAGATGAGCAAATGTTGCATTACCATGATACTGAATGGGGAGTGCCAATTCATGACGATAAAAAGCACTTTGAACTTTTGATATTAGAATGTTTTCAAGCGGGATTGAGTTGGAAAACGATTTTGCACCGTCGAAAACAATTTAATGAAGCTTTTTCAAACTTTGATGTAAAAAAAGTAGCTAAATTCGACGAAATTAAAGTGGTTGAATTGATGCAGAATGAAGGTATTATTAGAAATAAATTAAAAATTACTGGAACAATCCAAAACGCAAAACTATTTATAGACATTCAAAAAGAATTTGGCTCATTTGACAAGTATATTTGGCAATTTGTGAATAACAAGACCATCGTTACAAAAATTAAACAATCAGCTGAAATTAAAGCTACTAGTGCTGAATCTGATGCCATGAGTCTAGCATTAAAAAAACTAGGTTTTAAATTTACAGGTTCAACTATTTGTTACGCCTACATGCAAGCTGCAGGAATGGTAAATGATCATTTGATGACTTGCAGTAGATTTAAAGAATTAATTTAGCAATAAAAAGATTTATAATTTCAAAAAACAAACAATAATGCTATTAGAAAATATCATTGCAGAAATAGAACAATTTGCACCATTATCGTATCAGGA
>JBIKOX010000042.1:0-17495 GCA_044357775.1 Bacteroidia bacterium
ATAAGTCTTTTAATTTTGCTGGCACATCAAACTCTTCGTCATTTGCAATATATTTTTCCATAATACCATCTAAGGTTGTGTAATAATTATATTCAACGCCATCTTTTGGTTTGTAGTTATTGACTTTTCCATATGCTACGCGTAAGGTAGAGTTTGCATCAGGATAAAACTTTTTATCTTTAAATAGTTCTTTTTGTCCTTGTAAGTATAGTTTTTGAAGCTCGTTAATTTCTCTCTCATCGTATTGAAATTGAGGAAATACAGAGTTACTATAATATTTTACAATTGCGTTGGTTAAATAAAATACTGGATCTCTTTCGTACAGGTTAGTGTATTTTTCATAATCATTTAACATTGTTTCTGCCTTTTCTTTATCTACAAAATTGGTATTTGAAAATAAAAATTCAGTTATTTTTTTAGCATCGTTGTTATTGGCTACTATAAATGAATCTAATATGTAAGGTCGGTTATTTGATGATACACCTTTGATGTATTCATTAAGCATGGCTTCACATATTTTAATATCGGTTGGTTTATTGTAGTTTTTAAAGAAACCCAGTTTTTTATATTCTGCTAAAGTAGTTTCATATGTGTTAGTGGCTCCTTTTTGTTTCTTCTTTAATTCATTATTTAAGGTAATAAAAAAGCGCGAATAGTTAAATGCATCAATGGCCAATAAACATTCGCTATAATAATCTACTTGCTTACTTAACGTTTTATATTCTGAATAAACTTTTTGCAGTTGCGGAAAAATGTTGCCATATTTTTCTTTCTTAACAGGATCTGCATTTACTGCTGCGCTAAATTTACTTTCAAATAATTGTTTTTTAGCAACGGCATCATAATTTTTTAAGCCATTCATTTCGCCCATCCATTTTTTGTAGTAGTTAGCAATACTTGCGTATTTTGTGGCATAGGAAATTCTTACTGCATCACTTTGTAACATATCAGCATTCATTATATTTAAACGTTTTTCTCTTAACGCTACTTTTAATGGATCGCTTTCGTTCATTATCATATCAACAGCATAGCTCGATAAATATTCCTGTGTGCGCCCAGGAAATCCGTATACCATTGTAAAATCGCCTTGGTTATAACCCTTTAAAGAAATTGGAATAACATGTTTTGGTTTGTACGGAACATTATCAGTACTGTACTCAGCAGGTTTGTTATCTTTATTTGCATAGATGCGAAATACAGAGAAATCAGCATTATGGCGAGGCCACATCCAGTTATCGCTTTCGCCACCAAATTTACCAATAGATGAAGGCGGTGCTCCAACCATTCTAACATCTTTAAATGTTTCAACTACAAATAAATAATATTCGTTACCATAAAAAAATGGTTTGATAAATGATTCGTAATGAGTGCCTGCAATAGCTTCTTTTTCTATGGCTTTAATATTTGCTTTTGTAATAGAATCTTTTTTTGACTCAGTGCTGTTTGCTGTAATCCCTTTTAATACTTTTGCTGTAACATCTTCAATACGTTGGATAATTGTAGCGTTTAGGTTTGGTGTGTAAACCTCTTCCTTCTTATTCATAGCCCAAAAGCCGTTTGTTAAATAATCTTTTTCAACGGTGCTGTGATAAGCAATAGCTGAATATCCACAATGGTGATTGGTTAAAATTAAACCTTGATCAGAGACAATTTCAGCAGTACAACCACCAGCAAACTGAACGATGGCATCTTTTATACTTGATTTATTAACGCTGTAAATTTGTTCGGCAGTTAATTTTAGTCCGTTTTTTTTCATGTCTTTCATATTCATGGCATTTAAAAGTTGTGGTAACCACATACCTTCATCTGCTTTTGATAGTAAAGAAATAATGAGTGTTAATGCAAGTAATAAATGTTTCATGTTTTGGTTTTATTAATAATTACGAATAAGGTACGAATATACGAATCTGTGTATGCAAAACGTATCATACACAGATTCGTATATTCGTATTAAGATTCGTAATCATTGTAATTCGTAATTATTTATTTTACATACTTCTAATTAATTCTTTCATTAATAAAGTCATTTTAGGCTCCTGCATTTTAGCAATGTGTTGCACCTCTTCGTGGCTTACATTTTGAACATCACCTTCAACACCTAAATCAGTTACAATACTAATACCAAATACTCGCATCCCGCCGTGTTTAGCAACAATAACTTCTGGCACAGTACTCATTCCCACTGCATCTGCTCCAGTTCTTCTTATATAACGGTATTCTGCTGGTGTTTCAAAGCACGGTCCTGTTAGGCCGGCATATGAACCTTGACTGACTTTAATATTATTTTCTTTTGCAATGTCAACTGCCATTGCTATTAATTTTTTGTCGTAAGTTTCACTCATATCCGGAAAACGCGGTCCTAGTTCAGTAATATTTTTACCAATTAATGGATTGGTAGGAAATAAATTAATGTGATCGTTGATAATCATAATTTCACCAATTTGAAATTCCGGATTCATACCACCACTTGCATTTGATACGCAAACAGTATGAATGCCTAATGCTTTCATCACTCTAACGGGGAATGTAATTTGGTGCATATTGTAGCCTTCATAAAAATGAAAACGACCTTGCATCGCCATTACTTTTTTGCCACCTAATTCTCCAAAAATTAATTTCCCACTATGGCCTTCTACGGTGCTAACAGGGAAGTTTGGAATTTCCTCGTATGGTATTATAAACTCAGCGCTTATCTCTTTTACTAATCCGCCTAATCCTGTTCCTAAAATAATGCCAACTTCTGGGCGAAAGTTATTTGTTTTGTCAAGAATATTTTTTGTGGTGAAATTTATTTGTTCTAACATAATTGATAATTGTTTCGTTGAATTCGTCGGTTTTATCTTTAAAATCTACTTCTATTGGTAAAGTGTACAAAGGTAACGTATTTGCTATATCTTGCAAGTCGTTACCTATTAATCTCATGGCATCCTTTTCAGTAGTAACTATAATTTTGTTTCCTCCTGCAATAGCATCTAATTCTGATTTGATATACGCTAAATCATCTGTTGTGAAAATATGATGGTCTGAAAATTTAATATGTTTTACTTCGCCTGCATATTCTTTAAGGTACGTAACCATAGGTGTTGGATTGCCGATACCGGTGAAGAGAACAACTCTGAATCGGTATAAATCATTTAATGTATTGATGGTTTCTAACGGATTTTGAAAACCTACAAGTTCCCCATATTTAAGCCAACTAAAAAATAGCTGCTGATGAGCAAGCGGTTTAAGATCTTTTATCACATTTCTAGTTTCAATGGCTGTGGTTTTTTCAGGTGTTTTACTAATAATTATTATATCTGCTCTATTGATCCCTACTTTAGATTCTCGTAAAGTACCAACAGGCATTAATGAATCGTTTATATATAAATTTGAAAAGTCGCTAATTATTATTTTCAGTTCACTATTTAATGCGCGATGCTGAAAGGCATCATCTAAAATTATCAAACTAGGAGGTTCGGCAAATTGAAGCATTTTACTAACTCCCTCTACTCGGTTTGCGTCCACACAAATATCTAATTCTGGATTCTTTCTCTTATACTGCAAAGGTTCATCGCCTATTTCAAGCGCGGTGCTATTTTCGGAAGCGCAAATAAATCCAGTTGTATTTCGTTTATAACCTCTGCTTAAAACAGAAATTTTAGTGTTACTTTTTAGTAGTTTTATTAAATATTCTACATGTGGCGTTTTGCCTGTGCCTCCAACAGATAAATTCCCTACACAAATTGTATGAATATTGAATGATTTACTTTTTAAAATATCCCAGTTATACAATATGTTTCTACATAATGTAATAATGCTGTAAATAACAGCAAACGGAAAAAGGACTATTTTTTTTAAAATCACTTCAATTATTAAAAGTAGTGAATTTAATAGGTTTTTGTTAAAAAAGGAAATATTTATTAAGGAGCTTATGATTTTCTAAATGTAGGACATTAGAGTAATCATGAAACTTTATTTAAATAATTTTTGACCTATACGCTAGCGGAATAAAGAAATATGTCCGTTACGAATAATTTTTTTGTCAGTGATTTTTTGAATAGCCTCTAAACGATATACGTAAATATCGTCAGGACAAGGATTACTTTTAAACTTTCCGTCCCATTTACCAATAATGTTGTTCGAGGAATAAACCGTGTTTCCCCATCTATCAAAAATAGTTAAAGAAAAATAGGAGTATTCGCATTGAAAAACCGGGCAAAATAAATCGTTTTTCTCATCTTCGTTTGGTGTAAAACTGTTTGGGATAAATACTTCACAATCGCAATTTTTATACTTTATAAATACACTATCTGTTTTTATACCGCAATTTTTTGAGGTGCTTTTCACCCAATAAATACCTTCTTTGGTTGCATTTATACTTGATGTATTTGCTCCGGTATTCCAATAAATTTTAACATCTGAACTTGCTTTTACAGACAATAATTTATTCGGTTCATTTTCGCAAATTAAGATTTCTTTACCAAAATTTGGAACAGCAAAATTAGCATTAGTAACTTTAAATGTATCTATAAATGAGCATCCTTTATTGTTTATTTTAAGCCAATAAATTCCTTGCTTATCAATTTTTATTTGATCAGTGTTTTCGCCATTACTCCACAGATAGTTGTATCCTTTATTTTTATATTCTACAATAATAGGATTTCCGCAAATAAAGGTATCGCGCATTTTAAAATTAGGCTTATCATTAAATTTTAAATAAGTTGTATCAATCAATATCCTCTTTCCATCAATTATTTTAATAATATGCAAACCCTTATATTTTACATATAATTGTTTTGCGTGAACAATAATTGCCTTTGGAGTTTGCCAAGTAAATGTTGCTTCCTTACTTACTTTACTTTCTGGAAATTTAATTAAAGAAGAATCTCCTGCACAGATAAAAGTAGTATCAGGAAGAAGATTAAGGGCTTTAGTTTGAGCACTATTGTTCTTAAGCAATAAGCTAAACAAAATAAAAAATATGTGTCTTTTTAAAATCAGGTAAAAGTAAGTTGTTTTTATCTTTGTTATAGTATTTGTATATTAACTTAATGCAAAATTTAAGAGGTTAAATCTGCAAAAAGATGGTTATTCGTGTTCCTTCTTGTGGCGGATTTAATTCTGTCTTGTCAATAATTTCTACTTTTTGATTTTTCCCAGTTAATTTAGTATTGAGTTCTAAAATGTTCTCAATAGTTTTTGTACCTAATGATTTATGGCCTGCTTTTGCATATTCTTGAGCTTTATTAAAACCAATGCCATCGTCTTCAATAATTATAAGCAAGGTTTCATTTTGTACTTTTTTAAAATGAATGTGTAAATTTCCGTGGCTGTGCATTGGCAGAATGCCATGAATAATTGAATTTTCGGCATAGGGCTGAATAATCATATTTGGGATTTTTACTTTAAGCGTATCAATGTCATCATCTACTTTTATAGCAAAATCAAACTTTCCTTTAAACCGTTCCTTTTCCAAATCTAAATAGTAGTTTAATCTAACTAATTCGTCTTGCAATATTATTTCGCTTTGCGCTGCTTTTTCAATAATCATTCGAATTAATCGCGAAAATTTTGCTAGATATTCGCTAGCTTTTAACGAATCGTTTATGTTGATGTAATTTTGTATGGAGGTTAATGAGTTAAAAATAAAATGTGGACTCATCAGCGAGTTCATAGCTTGATGCTTTAACAAATTAACTTGTCTGTCTTCCTGAACTTTTCGAGTAGCCTTTGTTCTTACACGTTTTACAACTATGAATGCAACGAGAAGAATAATGAACATGGCTCCAAAAATGATGGATAAGTTAAACCAAGCTGTTTGCTTAAATGGAATATCTTTTTGTATAGTTATAGTAATTGGGTCGCTCCAATTTATCCCGTCATATGAGCAAATAATATCTAATTTATGTGAGCCTCCATCGATGGATGTTAAGTGTATTTGCCTGTTTTCTGAACTAAACCATCTTTTATTATACTTATATCTGTAATATTGTTTGTTTGGTTTTACAAATAGCGGACTCGAAAACCCTATCATTACATCAGATTGAGTGCTATTTAATTTTAAAGTAGAATTATTTATTTCCAGTAAACTACCTTCCGCATCAATGGTTGTGATAAATAATTTATTGGCCACTCTCAACTGTTTTAATAAATCGTTAATCTTGCAAAGTGTTACACCCTTATCACTGCAAATACAACAATTATCTCCATCAAACACCACATCATTAATAGTATTTGAAAGTAGTCCGTTTGATTTATTATAAATAACGATGGGATTAAATTTATTATCACAAATAAATAAACCATCTAATGTGGCAATCCAAATTTTATTTTGATAGAATTTTATTTTTTTTACTGCTGTTAATTGTTGTTCTCCAATTTGTTGAATGAGTGCCGAGTCTTCAAAAATTGTAATCCCATTTTCATGCGCTAAATACGTTTTGTTTTCATAATGCTCAATATTATTTATTCCAAAACTAAATAATTGGTTTTTATAATTTTTATAGGTTTTGTTTTTAAAAGAATACATACTCAAACCGTCGGATGTACCGATAAATAAATTATCTTTTAATTCATAAATGCTATTAATGCGAGTTCTGTAGTCAGGGAATGACACAAGTGTATCTAATACACTGTATTTTGGAGAAGCATAGTTTTTTATTTTATACAAAGTTCCCGTTCCATCTGCCATATAAGCTTCAGTGGTATTTTTACAATATTTAAACAATCTAGATGCAATGGGAAAGAAATTGTAAAATGAATTATTAATCAAAAAGGATCGCTGAGTAGTTGCGGATGAATTTGTTTTTGAGTAAACAATATTTTTTCCTGAAGGATGAATGCTATATACCATTTCATTAAATAATTCATCAGGAGGAATAATTGTTTGCGTATTATTATTTGTATAATCAAAAATAAATAATCCATTATTAGTTGCTACAACAATACTTTTTTCTATAAATGAAGCGCTACTTACAGGTAATATTTTGCGTCCTGATGTAAAGGAGATGTTTTTAAGTTTTGGATTTTGAATAAAGTAAATGCCATCATTAAAAGTACCAATCCAAATGTGATCATCTGTATCTTTAAAAATGCAATTTATTAATACTTTATCAATGCCCAATAAATCAAAGGCATCGTAGGTAATATCATTTTCAATAACGTATAAATTATCATCAGGAATATTTGTGAACCAAATACGCTGGTATTTGTCTACTATTAATTTACTGACGCGTGCAGAATTATTGGCACTAAAGAAACTATTAGTTTTTTTAGTTTTTACAGGTATTGTTTTAACTATTTTATTATTTTCTATACAATAAATAGCGTTTTCACTTCCAACAAATAACGTTCCAGTAGAATTTTCGGTAATGGAGTAAACGGCTATTTCTTTCCCTACGTTTAATTTAATTTGCTCGCCATTTTTGTATTCGTATAGGCCATCCGTTCTGCCAACTAATACTTGATTTTTAGTGGTTTTAAAAAGCGCAAAAGCTTGGTTTTCATTATTTAATTTTTTAATTTGATCTTTAAAATATTTTCCTGATTTTAATTCGATTGCTGAAACAGAAATCTGATCGTTTAACGAATAACTATATTCTTTATCAATAATTAATTCATCAACCGAATTATTAAACACTAAGTTTTTAAGAAGTGAAGCCTCATTTTTTTGTTTATTGTATTCGTAAATTCCTTCTCTGCGATTAATAATAACTAAATTATTATTAAGGTTAAATCCAATATTGCGGATGTAATTAGATTTTAGGGGTGTTTTTGGCTTTATTTTTTCAAATTTATAACCATCAAAATTATAAACTCCATTCTCGGTAGCTAAGTATAAAATGTGTTTTTTATCTTGTTTAATAGCAAAAACATTGGCATTACTTAAACCATCTTCAGGTCCGTAATGCTGAAAAGAAAAACTACGATTTTGGGCACGTGATAGCAGCGCAAAAAAAGTAAAAGCAAAAATGAATTTATATGCTGTTTTGCTTGCCATAGTTGAATACATAAAAATAAGGAAAATATAGTTAAACTATACTATTGTTATGGCTTTAAGCGAAATTCTTCCATTTATTTTATTTATACGTATAAAATATATATATTTGTCGTATAATTTAAAAATTAAGATTATGGATGCCAAAATCACTTTATCATTTGATAAACAAATTATAGAAAAAGCTAAAAGATATGCTGTGTCACAAAACATAAGTTTATCTCGTTTAATGGAACATTTGTTGGATAAAATAACCTCTAATCAATATCAATCATTAGAAGATTTTCCTGTTGCTGATTGGGTAAATTCAGTAGCCGAAGGTAAAACAGAATATATAACATCTCCTAAAAAACGTTCATCAATTAAAGATAAATATAAAAATAGAAAAAAATGAAAATTTTTTTGGATGCAAATATTTTGGTTTCTGTTTTGAATAAAGAATACCCGGTATTTACCTATAGTTCAAGGGTTTTAAGCTTAGCAGATAATTCAAAATATAAGTTTTATACATCTCCTTTGTGCTTAGCTATCGCCTATTATTTTGCTGAAAAAAAATGTGGCAATGCACAGGCGCGACATAAAATAGATGTATTGATTGGTAAATTACAAATTACCACTGTTAATGATAAAACAGTAAGAGATACTAATTTGAACAAGAAAAATCATGATTTTGAAGATGGCTTGCAATACTATTCTGCATTAAATAGCGGATGTAAATATATCGTAACTGAGGATCTAAATGATTTTTATTTTTCGGAAATAGAAGTATTAACTAGTCGTAATTTTTTAGAAAATTATGTGTTTTAGAAATTAAATAGTTTGATACTTTTCTTAAAGAGTTAAATTAATTTTTATTTTGTTTAATTCCTTTAATTATATAATAATTTAAATGAATATAAAACTACTTAGGAGTTACTGCTTTAGTTTTTAAAAACTCAGCAAATTCTTGAGAACGCGCTTTTGAAACTTGTATGCTTGTGCCGTCTGCCATTATAATTGTTCCTCCTTCGGCGTTAGAATACTCTTTAATAAAATCAATATTTATAAGGGATGAACGGTGAATTCTAAAAAACACAGTAGTAGGTAAAATAGCTTCAAATTCTTTTAATGTTTTTGATGCCACAATCTTTTTATTAGTGTTTAAAAATATGTTTGTATAGTTATCAGAAGCTTCTAACCATACAATGTCTTTATAATCAATTAACGTAAAACCCTTACTGTGGTTTATTAATACTAAGTTTTTATCAATGCCTGCAGCTGTAGAAGCTGTTGCGCCTTTTTGTTCATAATGCTTTACTACTTTTTTAACGGCACCTTGCAATTCGCTTAATAATAAGGGCTTAAGCAAGTAGTCAATGGCACCCGCTTTTACGGCGTTTATGCCATGCTCGCTATACGCAGTTAAAAATATCAAACAAAAATCATGATGAACTAATCCGTCAATCATTTCTAAACCACTCATTCCGGGCATGTTAATATCACAAAATACCACTTCTGGTTTAAGGTCTTGTATTATTTTTTTACCTTCCATACCACTTCCGGCTTCAGCAATTACTTGTAATTCTGGGCAATAGCTGGCTAACATACTTTTGGTATTGCTGCGGCTATTTTCCTCGTCATCAATGATAATGGTTTTGAAAGTTTGCATAGTTTGGTTTATTTGTACGCTAATTTAATAAAAATTCAAATAACATTTTAATCATTTATTTAATGTGACAACCGCTTGAGTAAAATAGTATTTGTTAATAGTTAGTAATTTGTATCTTCAACACATCATTAATTATACTAACTATGAAGTCATTTTTTTTATCAATTGCCGTTTTTTCTTTTATTTCCATAAATTGTTTTGCTCAAAAATCGATAACTGTTGAGGATATATGGAGTAAATATGCTTTCAGGACAAATTCAGTAGGTGGATTTAATACCATGAAAGATGGGTTACATTACACTGACTTAGAAAAGGACGGTGATTTTGATAACATTGTAAAATATGAGTTAAAGTCTGGAAAAAAAATGGCTGTACTTGTAAAAGGTGCTTCTGTAAAGGTGGGCGATAAAACGATTGATATTAGTGGTTATTCTTTTAGTCCGGATGAAACAAAATTATTTTTTGCAACAGAGTCAGAGGGAATTTACCGCCGTTCATCTGTTGAAGCTAATTATGTTTATGATTTAAAAACGGGCATCACAACCGAATTATCTTCTACTGGAAAGCAAATGTTTGCTACTTTTTCGCCCATAGGAAATAAAGTAGCTTTTGTTAGAGCTAATAATTTATTTATTAAAGATTTAGACAATGGTAAAGAAACCCAAGTAACTACCGATGGTAAAACTAATGAAATAAAAAACGGTTGGGCTGATTGGGTTTATGAAGAAGAATTTAGTAAAGCCAATTATTTTGAGTGGAATGCTGATGGAAGTAAATTAGCCTTTGTACGCTTTGATGAAAGTAAAGTGAAAGAATACACTTTTGATACTTACAACAATAATTTATATCCTGATAAAGTAACTTTTAAATATCCTAAAGCTGGCGAAGATAATTCGGTATTAACAGTTCATGTTTATGATTTAATCAGCGCAAAAACAACATCTGTTGATATTGGCACAGAAACTGATATTTATATTCCGCGCATTCAATGGACCACTGAAAAAAATACATTGTCGTTGCAACGCATGAACCGCTTGCAAAATAAAGTAGAATTGATGTTTGCTAATGCAACGGATGGTTCAACAAAAACTATTTTAAGCGAAGAAGCTAAAACCTATATTGATATTACAGATGATTTAACTTTTTTACCAAATAATAAAGGTTTTATATGGAGTAGCGAAAAAGATAATTTTAATCATTTATACCATTATGATAACACGGGCAAATTGGTAAATCAAATTACAAAAGGAAATTGGGATGTGGTATCTTTTAATGGCTATGATTCGAAATTAAATACGTTGTATTACATTTCAACAGAGCGAGGACAAATTAACAGAGATGTTTACAGCATTAAATTAGATGGTACAAACAAAAAACGATTATCATTGTCTGCGGGCACCTCTAGTGCTGATTTTAGCGCAGGTTTTAAATATTATGTAAGCTCTTATTCAAATGCAAATACGCCTCCGGTTTATGAGTTGCATAGTGCCGATGGTAAACTCATAAAAGTATTAGAAGATAATGCCGAACTAAAAACGAAGATGAAAGAATACAATCTTTCAACAAAGGAATTTTTTACGTTTAAGAATACAGATGGTATTGAGTTAAATGGTTGGATGATGAAACCGCAGAATTTTGATCCAAACAAAAAATATCCTGTATATATGTTTGCCTACAACGGACCAGGTTCAAACGAATGCAACAATGCATGGGAGACATTTGATTTTTGGTGGCATTCGCTTTTAAATCAAGAAGGTTACATGGTAGTTTGTGTTGACGGACGAGGAACGTTAGGACGCGGAAGAGAATTTAAACATTGCACGTATTTACAATTGGGTAAATTAGAAACATTAGATCAAATTGATGCTGCTAAGTATTTAGGAACTTTACCGTATGTAGACAAAACTCGTATTGGTTTTCAAGGATGGAGTTATGGTGGTTATATGGCATCGTTGTTAATTACAAAAGGCGCTGATTATTTTAAATCAACTATTGCCGTTGCTCCGGTAACTAATTGGAAGTTTTATGATAATATTTATACCGAGCGTTTTTTGCGTAAACCACAAGATAATAAAAGTGGATATGAGGATAATTCTCCGGTAAATTTTACCAAACAAATAAAAGGGAAGTTTTTGTTAGTGCATGGTAGTGGAGATGATAATGTGCATTTTCAAAACTCCATGGAATTAGCAAATTCATTAGTAAAAAATAATATACCATTTGACTTTATGGTTTACCCTAACAAAAATCATGGTATTTATGGCGGTTACACGCGTACGCATCTTTTTAATAAGATGTTGAAGTTTGTGAAAGAGAATTTGTAGTGATTTATATCACTATTTAAGTTTATTGGTTGCCTTGAAATTTAAATTTCTTAAATTTACCATACAAGATAAGAGTAGTAGCAAAACTGTTAAGTTTATTAAGCAATAAATTGCAGATAATTAAGTTATTACCTGAAGCAAACCGCGAAAACGTTACTGGCAAGCACAAAAAAACGATACATTTGCCTTATACGTATAATATTTATATATTTGTACGTAAAAAACAAATCATGGACACAAAATTGACACTTAAGCTTGAACAGACAATTATTGAAAAGGCAAAAGACTATGCGAAACATCACAGAACTAGTCTTTCAAAATTAATTGAAAACTACCTGCTAAATATTACTAATGAAAAAGGTAAGGAAGAAAAAATAACACCATTGGTTAAAAGTTTATCAGGGATAATAAACCTCCCAGAAGAATTTGACCATAAAAAAGGGTATTCTGATTTTTTAATTAATAAATACAAGTAATGGAAAAAGTATTTGTAGACACAGATATAGTTCTTGACTTATTAAGTAATCGTGCACCATTTTATTCTCACTCAGCTCAACTGTTTTCTGAAGCAGACAAAGGTAAAATAAGAATACATGTATCATCTTTAACTTTTTCTAATTTGAATTACATTTTGTCTAGACAATATTCGGTAGATCAAGCAAGAAAAAAACTGCTTAAATTCAAAACATTAGTTACTGTTTTATCAGTTACAGATAAAGTTGTTGAACTTGCTCTATCATCCGATTTTAAAGACTTTGAAGATGGGTTACAATATTTTACAGCAATTGAAAACAATTTAAAGACACTATTGACTAGAAATTTAAAAGATTACAAGACTGCCGACATAACAGTTATGACGGCAGAGCAGTTTTTGAAAGGTAAATAAAAATGTGCCAGCCAGTTTGCAAAATCTTACAGCGGGGATGTATTTTTTAACTTTACAAGATAAGAGTAATAGCAAAACAGTTAAGTTTATGAAGCAATAAATTTCAAACAAGTAAGTTATTCAATAAAAATACCTAATGAAAAAACTAATTCTTATAATTTTAATTTATAATGTGGCTTTATTAATTACAGCTCAACCTACAATAAAATGGAGCAAAGAATATAAAAGCGATAATTTAGGAATTTTAGGTTCCATATATAGCGATTTAAAAGGCAATGCCTATGGAGTTTGTAGCTACTATGGGCAAACAGTTGACATTGGATCAGGGACTACTTATTCAGCTACAGGTTATTACAAACCCATGTTAGTGTTTGGGGTTGATACCAGCAATGGTAGCCCAACTTGGGTAAGTGAAATTAAGCCAATGGCAGGCTGCGGTTGCAATTATGGGGCACGTAGTACTATTTTAACTACTGATAATACGGGAAATTTACTGGTAGCAGGATACTTTTGTAATTGCGGTACTATGGCATTTGGAACACAAACCTTATCTGCCCTTAGCCATCAAACTTTTTTAGCTAAATACAGCAAAACAGGACAGTTGCTATGGGTTAAAACCAAAGCAGATATGAACAATGGCATGACTGTAGCTGATAATTTCATTAAAGCAATTACTACAGATGAACTTGATAATATTTATTTGAGTATAGGTTCTGGTTTAGCAGCAAACTTTGCGGGTATTAATCTAGGCAAGGGAAGTTATTTAATGAAACTAAATGCTAGTGGCAGCTCCATTTGGTCCAAACAAAACTATGATGGCACGATGCCATACAATGGCTTAAGTATTAATCATTTATATTATTCAAAAAACAAGTTATATGCATCATCTGCTTTTGCAGGTAATTTTATATACGACGGCCATTCATTTTCTAATAATTCAACAAGTGCTGCAGATGTAGCGATTTTAAAATTAGATACTACAGGAATAATACTTAGTAAATCATTAATCTTTAGTACTGAAGATGATCGCGAATTTGATTTGAAAATACAACCTAATTCTTCTTTAATATATTTTGGAAGAACCTCAAATTCTTCTGGCAGTTCGTCAGCAATTGTAACAGTAGGCTCTAATACATTAACAACATTAAATGATTATGATAAATATTATTTCGTGAAAATGGATACAAGTTTAAATGTAACAACATATAAAAATTTTGGTGGTACTAATTACATAAATCCATATTTAGTGAGCAGCGATTTAAACAACACTATGTATTTAACTATTGGAAATAGTACAGTCAATAATGTAATAGATGGTGTAACCATTGCTAATACTGGGCCTAATATTTTAACCATTGATAATAATTTAAACGTTACCAACGCATTCAAATCAGCATCTTACTATGTATGTGCAGATAAAGATGCCAACCTTTATACAACCACAAGTTCTGCATCTGTTACCATTAATGCATTTAATACAAGTTTTAGCCCAAGTGGCCCACAGCCATGGTCTCAATTTATGGTTAAATTAGGTCCTTTGGTAACAGGCATTGATAATAATGGCAACAGAACAAGAACTATAAAAATTTACCCAAACCCAACAACATCAATTTTAAATATTATTGATAAACAAAATCAATTTCAAAATGCAACTATTGAAATAAAAAACTATTTAGGGCAAATTGTTTTAAATCAAGCTTACTCTCATACAATTGATGTTTCTAAATTGCCAACCGGTATTTATACTTTAAAAATCAATAATAAAGACAAGCAAGATTTTTACTCAAAATTCATCAAACAATAGTTCCTCTATGGTTATTCCTTAACGTCTTTATTACTTTTATTACTAAGATAATTTAGTTATATTTGATATTCTATTTTAATAATAAATGGGTTTAATATTTAAAAATAGTTGTAGTATCAAATGAATAGTCCTGAAATTAAGAAAGTTGGTTTAGCCTTGCAAGGTGGTGGCGCACATGGTGCGTTTACTTGGGGTGTTTTAGATAGATTGCTGGAAGCGGAACATATTGTGGCTGATGCGATGTGTGGCACTAGTGCGGGTGCTGTTAATGCGGTTACTTGCGCATACGGCTTACATATTGGTGGCCCAAAAAAAGCGAAAGAATTATTAGAAATCTTATGGAGAAAAGTTGCTCAGGCAGGAAGTTTGTTTCAGCCAAGCACATTTGATAAATTATTTAGTGATGGAGATATTCATAACTCTCCTGGGTATATGTTGTTTAATAATATGACACAATATATGTCGCCCTATAATTTTAATCCTTTAAATTACAATCCTTTACGGGATATTTTAACAGATTTAATTGATTTTAAGGAATTGCAAATGTATAATAAAAAGAAATTATTTATTTGCGCAACTAATGTAAAAACTAATAGAGCTAAAATATTCAGTAATAAAGATATAACTGTTGATACTGTTTTAGCTTCAGCATGTTTACCTCAATTATTTCAAGCGGTACAAATTGATGGAGAATTTTATTGGGATGGAGGTTACATGGGAAATCCACCAATTTTCCCTTTAATTACAAATACTAATTTGCACGATATTGTGCTCATTAAAATTAATTCAATTAATATTAGCTCTGTGCCAACGTCTGCAAGAGATATTGCAGATAGAGTCAATGAAATATCTTTTAACAGCAGTTTAATTAACGAGATGAAGTTGATTCATTACCGTAATGAATTATTAAGAAACGGCATTTTAAAAACAGATGATAAGGCAAATAGAGAAATTTATGTTCATACTATTTCCGGTTACGATGCATTGAGTCAATTAAGCTATAGTAGTAAAATGAATACATCTTGGGACTTCTTATTAAGCCTAAAAGAAAGAGGTAGACAAACAGCTGAAAAATGGCTTGAATCAGATTATAAACAAGTCGGAATTAAATCTACCTTTGACGTTGAGGAACATTTCTTCGAGAAATTTTAAGATTCTATTTTTGCGTTTGAAAACATTACATAAACATACTCTTTGTGGTAGATTTATACTGTATTTACTATTCGTATCTTTTAGTGTAAATTCTCAGGTAAAGTATCCAACAGATAGTAGTTTTATTAACATCCTTTCTAATTCAGATAAAGATAATTTTAAGAATTTTTCGATTTCAAAAATAGATACGTCTATTACTAATTTTCAAAATTACTTTCCTCGCAATACAAGCGGTCATTTAGGTTTATCATCAGCTCCTTTGTTGATTAATTACAAATCAAAATCACTTGGTTTTAATTTTTACACATCGCCCTATCAAAATGATATGATTAGTAAAGATGATATTCATTATTTTCAAACAAAGGGTCCGTATGCCAGTTTAACAGGTGTGGCAGGGAGTAAACAGGAGCAATTATTTAAATTACTGTTTTCAAATACTTTTAAAAATAAATTAAATATCACTTTGGCATTTAATCGTTATAGTGGTATTGGGTTTTATCAGCATCAGCAAAGTTTTACTAATAATTTTTATACGTCTTCAAACTATACTTCAAAAAACAATAGAGTAGGGTATTATGCTTTTGTGTTATATAATAAAGTAAAACATCAGGAAAACGGAGGCATTTCTAACGATACTTTATTTCTTGAAAATGTGTCTATTAATAAATTTTTATTACCAGTTAATTTAAGTAGTGCTAAGCGCGAAGTTCGAAATACTTCGATTGACGTAAATCCTTGGTTTCGCTTAAATAAAAAGGAAGATAGTTCTACTGTGTTTTCGCATTACCTAGATTATCAATTTAATTATTCGGGTAATTATACAAAATATGTTGATTTGAATAGTGGCTCACAAAGCTTTTATAATGTGTTTTATTTAGATCCAGTTTCAACGAGCGATTCTTCGCATTGGCGAAGTATAAACAATGGATTAAACTATACATTAAAATTAAATGCGATAGGGGCAAAGTTAAAAGTTGGGTATAAAAATGAAATTAATAAAGTCTATCAATTTATAGATTCTACTTTTAGTAATCATTTTTTAAATGCCGGATTGTATTTAACACATGCAAATTATTCGGGTTTTGCTAAAGCGCAATATATTGCCAGTGGTTCAAACCAAAATGATTATTCCATCGAAATAAATAATAGGTATACAAAAAAAATAGCGTATGATTTTTTTAAAACAGCCTTTGTTTTTAATCTAAATGCTGCAATTGAAAAACGTCATCCTGATTTTATTCATAATACATGGATGAGCAACCATTACATTTGGGCAAATAATTTTTCTCCAACCGATAAAATTCAATCAGTTTTAAGTATGAGAACTTCGGATAATAGGTTTGATATTGGGATTGTTTATCAGAACGTCAAAAATTTGATTTATTTTAATGAATTTGCTATTCCGGAGCAAACTCCTATTTCTATTCAAAATATGTCAGCATTTATTCATAAAGATATTTTATTGTTTAAACATTTAGGAATTAATGCTAAATACAATTATCAAAGTTCATCGTATCAGTCAATTGTAAGTGTTCCTAATCATATTATTAATGGAGCTTTATATTATCAAGGTAATTTATTTAAAAAAGCTTTACAGTTACAAGTTGGATTTAATGCACAGTATTTTAGTGAGTTTTATGGGTATGCTTATATGCCATCTACTAATCAGTATTATGTGCAAACTAGTAAAGCGGTTGGTAATT
>JBIKOX010000221.1:0-4535 GCA_044357775.1 Bacteroidia bacterium
GCATGTGCCGTGTGACCTTCTTGCCAGAGGAATTCGGCAGTACGTAAAAATAAACGGGTACGCATTTCCCAGCGCACAACATTTGCCCATTGATTTACTAAAATAGGTAAATCTCTGTAAGATTGTATCCAACTTTTATAGGTATTCCATATGATAGCTTCACTTGTTGGACGCACAATTAACTCCTCTTCCAATTTAGCCTCCGGATCAACCATTAATTTTCCTTTATTATTAGGGTCTGTTTTTAGGCGATAATGTGTAACAATGGCGCATTCTTTGGCAAACCCTTCTGCATTTTTTTCTTCAGCTTCAAATAAACTTTTAGGTATAAATAATGGAAAGTAGGCATTTTGATGACCTGTGTCTTTAAACATTTTATCTAATGCTTTTTGCATATTTTCCCAAATGCCATAACCGTAAGGCTTTATAACCATGCAGCCCCTAACAGCAGAGTGATCTGCTAAATCAGCTTTAACAACTAAATCATTATACCATTTACTGTAATCTTCTGTTCGCGACGTTAATTCTTTACTCATAGTTTAATTAACAAATGTTAAATAATAAAATTAATACAAGGTTGGCATTTTATTTGTATTTTTACTTTGCATTCCCCGTGCAAATTTAAACTTTTATTGGACGTTTACGTCTGATATTTTAAAAACTAATAAAATGAAAAAATTAGTATTTACATCTAGCTTGGCAATAGTACTTCTATCGTCTTGCGCAATTCAAAAAAAAGGGGCGACATCTTATTATAATGATGATGTTTATGCAAACCCAAATGAAGTTAGAATTGAAGAGGCTCGTATAGCAGCAGAAAAAAAACAACGGAGAGAAGCCTCTGATAAGCGTTACAATGACTCAATTGCTGCCGTTGCTCAAGTACAAAAAGAAAAGGATGACGCTAATCCTAGCTACAAAGAAAGAGAATTTAAATATGATGATTATTATGACTATGAGTATGCAACCCGTGTAAAACGTTTTAATAATACTATTAGTGGATTAAGTTATTATGATAACTATTATACTAACTCATATTGGTATAATCAAAATCCATATAACTACGGAGTAAGTGTTTATAATGGATATAGTTGGTGGGGATCAAGTTATAATTCATATAGCTACAATCCGTCTGTAAATTTTTATAGTAGTTGGGGTTGGGGTTATGGCAATCAATTTAATTGTTATGGTGGTTACAATCCTTATATGTCTGCTTACATGCAAGGTTACAACAACGGCTTTAATAATGGATTTTATGGCAATTATTATGGATACGGAAATCCATATGGTTATGCAAGTTCATTTGGTTTTGGAAGTTATTATGGATATGGAAGTTACTATGGTTACGGAAATCCTTACCATAATTCATCCAATGGTTGGGGTTACTATAACAGCTATGATAATAACAGCAGTTATACTTATGGCCCTCGATCATCTCATGGTGGCGGAAACAGCCGCAGAACTTCTAATCCTTCATCAGGGGTAAAAAGAGAATCTAATGCAGATAGTTATATAAATGCAGTTTCTACTCAACAAAATCATTCAGTGAAATTTGCTACAATCGAAAATCCAAGAAAAACTGGCAGTATAGAGCCTGTTCGTGATATTAATTCTGACTTTCCTTCTGGAACTGGCGGTATAAAAAGTGCACCAATTAGAAATAATTCGGATGAAGCACCGGTTAGAGGTAATAACACTATTAAAACAATTACTAGTGATGAACCTGTTCGTAATAATCCTATCAGAAATAATGAGCATGGTACTCCCGTAAAAGAGCCTGGGCGAAATACTACTAAAACAGAGGTGCCCGTTAAGCATAATTCAGATGTTAATCCGCGCTTTGAAACGCCAAGTTGGCATAATAGCGGAAATAGCAGCGAAACGCCAAAAAACTCAAATAAAGGTTCTGAAAATTCTCCTAGTGGTGGTGGTCGTAGGCCGCGATAGTTTTAGTGTTTCATTTTTTCTTGCGTCATTTGTCATTTTTTTCGCAACATAATTAAGTAAAATTGATACGATGATTATTTAACTTAAAACACAAAGGATATTAATATTACTAGGTCTTTAAAAATAAAGTTAACTTTTTTAAACCTACTGAAACTTACAAAAACTTATTTATTGTTTATGAAACGATTTTTTTTTATAATTGGAATAGGAGTATTTTTCTTACCAGTTTTTTCGCAAAATGACATAGATGCCATGAGATATTCGCAAACATATTTTGGCGGCACGTCTCGCAGCAAAGCAATGGCCGGATCTTTTGGAGCATTAGGAGCAGATGGTTCATGTATGGGTAATAATCCAGCGGGTATTGGCTTGTACAGAAAAGGGGAGATGAATTTCTCATTTGGTTTACGTTTTTTTTCGGTTGAAGCCACGCATAATGGCACATCTAATAAGAATTTTAAAGCTAATGTTCCATTTGATGGTTTAACTTTAGTTGGTGCATGGAATAGCAAGGTGCAACCTGATAATCATCACGCTTTAGGATTATCTTGTAATCAAATTATTAATTTTGGGAGTAATGCCAGTATAGAAGGTCGGTCAAATTTTAAGAGCATTGCTAGCGATTTTTTATCGCTGGCTAATGGTAAAACTTTAGCAAATCTAGATAATGGCTATACAGGAATGGCATATGATAATTACTTAATAGATTTATATGATACTATTACAAATCAGTATGCAAGTCTTATAAATCCTAAGTATGATTTAAAGCAAACCAAAACAATTGAAACAACCGGACGAATTAATGAATGGTGTTTTAATTATGCTTATGGTTATAAGGATAAATTATATATAGGTGCTACTTTAGGAATTCCAACCATCACCTATAATTATAATTCAGTTTACTCTGAAATTGATGATAAAGATTCTATGAGATTAACTACAAACTCAGCCCCAACTTATGCCTATCTTTCTCAAGGAGTAGGAGGCTTTAAAGATCTTTCTTATCAGGAAACTTTTAAAACTACAGGAACAGGCTATAATTTAAAACTAGGAGTAATTTACCGCGCCGCTGATTTTATTAGATTAGGAGCAAGCTTTCATTCACCAACTATTTATAGTTTAACTGATGGTTATGTTTATAAAATGACTGCAAATTACGATGAAGGTGGTTCATTTACAACTCAGGATCCTCCTGATAATGGTGGTAAATTTAATTATCAAATTATAACACCTATGAAATTTACAGGAAGTATAGCGTTATTATATCAAAAGATAGGTGCTATTAATATTGATTATGATATTATTAACTATAAGCAAGCAGGATTACAAAGCACTCCACAGGTATTTACAGACGTAAATAGCACGATAAGAAGCAAATATAACCAGACTTCAAATGTAAGAGTGGGAGCAGAGGCTAATCTTAAACCGATGTTTGTGAGGTTAGGATATGCTATGTATGGAAGTCCTTTTGGAGAAATATTTTCTGGCGATTTTGTGAAATCATTTTATACTGGAGGGGTTGGTTTTAGAAGAGAAAAAATGTATGTTGATATTTCGTTTACTAGAAGTATGAGTAACGAAAATTACTATATGTATAATCCGAATTTTGTAGATAAATCGACTTTAAAAAATTCTGGCACGACTATTGCACTTACAGTAGGTGTTAAGTTTTAGTTTAGTTTGTTACTAAACTTGTTGGTTAGAAAGTCTCGGGGTAGTGGCCGGGACTTTCGTTTTTTACAGCCGTTAACGACTATCTACCATTTGCAATTTATAATTCAAAAGGAAAAATGGTTTACATTGAGAAAATAAAAGTAAAACAAGGTATTAATAACTTTATTATTAAATTGGGTCGTAAGCCAGAAACTCTCATCCTTGATCCATACAATGAATTGCTAGATAAAGACTGGTTAATTAAAAAAATAACAATTAAGAAAACTATATAATCCTTTCACCAACAAATTCACTAAAATTAAACCTATTAACTAAGATCCTATGCAAATAAAATAGGTGATTTTCTAAGGTCTATAGAATACTTATTACTAGTAAACTGAATAATTTCTTCAATTTCCGAATCATCAAGTGTTATCATATTATTTCAATTAGTTAAATATATAGAAACTAAATTTTCAAATTTTTGCCAATAAACTAATATCTAATGACAACTATTTTTCTCATAATAACTTTTTTGTTAGCAGTAACATAAACAGTATAGAATCCTTCTTGCAAACTTTCAGTGCTTACAATAAGTTTATTATTTTCATTACTTTTCATGTTTTTCCGATCCTTTAAAACTAATTCTCCTAACTGGTTATAAACAGAAATATCAGCAAATAAACTATTAGCTGATTTAAATTCTATTGTAAAATGAGATGACGTTACGGTTGGATAAATATTTATATTTTCTACGTTTTCTAATTCTTTTACCGAAATGGTATTTATTGCATTGTAAATTACATCACAATATGCAGAATCAGAGTTATTAGTAGTAAAAAAAACATACCGGTATATACTTTGTCCAACTTGTCCTTCTGGTAAATAATGTCCAGAAAACGATTTATTAGAATCTGCTAATGCAACTATATCAC
>JBIKOX010000043.1:0-17471 GCA_044357775.1 Bacteroidia bacterium
CTCACTTAATTTATCTTGAATTATTTCCCGCTGATAACGCGCTCCCCACAATAGTTCGCTATTGTTTTTAATGATGTGAGTTCCTTTGTGTTCCATATTTAATACAGTTGCATCAATTCTGTTTCTTCCGTTATTTAAAAAAGTACCGATACCTCTATTAAAAGCCACTTGCCCAAAATTATCCTTACCAAAATCGGCTTCTAATTGATCAATGTAATATTGCCCTTGTACGGTATAATTTTCTTCTTCGCTTGCTTTGTATGCTGACGTAATTAATTTTAATTTAGTTTTTGAGTTAGGTTTAAATGTTGTAGATAAACCGCCCATCATGGTTGCGTATTGAGTTAACTCTTGTCCATCAAAATAGATGCTTAATTTAACGGCGTTATTAACGGTACCAAACGTTGTTTCTCTGTTTGCAGGAATTACCAGATACTGGTTATTGGCAACATTTCCTAAAAATTCAATACTCCATTTTTCATTTAAGGTAAAGGTGATGAACGTTTGTACGTCATAAAAACGAGGGCGATATTCTCCTTTGGTATCCATGCTTTTTAACAAATAAGCATTTGACCTATACCTTGACCCCAGACTCCATGCCACTACTCTACTTTTGGAAACACCTTGCAAATGCATACTGCCACCTAATAAACTTCCACTTACAGTACCCGCAAATTTTAAAGGTTTTTTATACGTAATATCCAATACTGACGACATTTTATCGCCATACTTGGCTTCAAAACCGCCTGCCGAAAAATTAATATTACTTACCATATCTGGATTGGCAAAACTTAATCCTTCCTGTTGTCCGCTTCTTGCTAAAAATGGACGATACACTTCTATATCATTTACATAAACAAGGTTTTCGTCAAAATTTCCGCCACGAACAGAATAGCCACTACTTAATTCATTATTACTGCTTACACCAATTTGTGTTTTAATAATATCTTCAATATTTCCAGAAGGACTAGGGATGTAAAAAATATTTTTTGGATCAATTCGCGTAATTTCAGTGGTTCTATTTTCAGAAACAATATCAACAACGCCAATCGTGTTTTTAGCTGCTAGTCTTGGGTTATAGGTTATTTTTTCGCCATCTTTTAAATTATATTTTTGATTTACTTGCACGTAGCTAATATTATATATAGATACCGTAATATCTTTATTGGCAGGAACAGATAAAGTATAACGACCATTAATATCAGTTGAAGTAGCTATTATAGCGTTTTCTAAAACAGCAATTTGCACATCAGGAATTGTGATACCTTCCTCATCTTTAATAGTACCTGAAATAGTAGCTGTTTGCCCTAAAGAAACAATCCCAATTAATAATAGGATGAAAGTATAATAGTGGTTTTTTAGCACAAGTTTAAATAACGGAAATATGCTGCAAATATTGCAAAAAGAAATGATATTATAGCTTGATTTGAAACGCTTAAAAATTAAGGCAAAAGTTGGTTATTACTTAATTTTTAGCTTGCCTTTTCTCCATGCATCAATAAATTGAGCCCAAGCTACTGGGTTTAGCAAACTTACACTCGGGTATTGCCCCGCTTGGTATAAACGAGTGTATTGTTGTTGCATTCGCACCCGATAATTAGCCGCTGCATCCATGGAGCCGCCTTTAATAGATTGTCGAACATCTTCGTTATCCATATTAGTATAAGCACGTTCAATGTCGGTATCGCTTAAATCTAAATCAAGAATGGCACGCTTAAATTGCTCCTTGCTAGGCCAAGGGAAAACGCTTACTTCGGGTAATTGTATTGTGTCTTTTGTTAAAATTTGAATAATCGAATAATGTTTTCCAGTAAGCGTATCAGATAAATTATAGACCTTATTTTTGTGATTTATTGAAAAAAACTGCATCTCATCGCCTGGCCTTGCAACAATTGTAAAGAAGCCATAAAAATCGCTTACTGTTCCAGATCGGGTGCCTTTAAGCATAATAGAAACAAAGGGAAGCGGTTGCAAACTATCATCTAAAACAACACCTGAAATTTGAATATAATTTTCAGAAGCATCTTTTTTCACAGTTGCTGTTTGAGAAAACAGATTTAAGGAAATGCAAAACAGGGTAAAAAAAAGTAGTTGCTTCATAAATGCCAAAATTAACAATTTGTATCTTTTGTAAAAATAGTATTAAATAAAACTAAATACTCTAAATAAACAATAATTAACACACAAATACCATGATTAATGTCAATGAAAGTAACTGCAATTTTTGGCAAATTTATTTTGAAATGAACTCACAAAGAGGATTGCAAATATTAGGAAGCAGCATAATTTATAATTTATAGTAAACTACTTTTTTTGTCTTAAAAAATTCTTCCTCAAAATAGTTTTTTAAATCATAAAAAACAGCTTTATTGTAATGGTTACCAAATTCTACTTGCAAATCGCCACCCTTTAAATATAAAATGCCATTAGCCAAATCATTAAAATTGTCTTTTAAAATTTTATGATTTACCCAATTATAAAATTCAGGAAATGCAGTAACAGCGCGGCTTACAATAAAATGATATTTATCATTTATTTTTTCGGCACGCTCATGCTGAGCGGTTAAATTAGTTAAACCAATGGCAGCAGAAACTTCGTTAACTACCTTAATTTTTTTACCGATTGAATCTACTAAATGAAATGTTGATTCAGGAAATAAAATAGCTAATGGAATACCAGGGAATCCTCCTCCTGTTCCAACATCCAAAATTTTTGTTCCCGATTTAAACGCCATCACCTTAGCTATACCTAGTGAATGAAGCACGTGATGCTCAAATAGCAATTCAGTATCTTTTCTGGAAATAACATTTATTTGTGCATTCCAAAGCAAATACAAATCATACAATTGTTCAAATTGTTTAGTTTGATGTTCTGTAATGTCTGGAAAATATTTTAATATGATATCTGGTTTCAAAATTTATAATTAGCTAAAAAGTTGCAGCACTAATATTTATGAACGATTGTAGATTATAATTTAGATAATGAGCTTATATTTTGTTTTCTTGATTTTTCAATATATTAAATAAAAATTCTCTTGCTCTAAATAACTGTGCCTTAACAGTTCCAACGGGCAAATCTAATTTTAAAGCAATTTCTTCGTAACTCAATTCTTGGTAATAACGCATCGTTACTAATTCATGATAGCGCGGCTTAAGTTTATCAACAACATCACGCAGCATTTCAACTTTTTGTTTTTTTATAAAATGTTCTTCAGGATCTAATGTTTGAGATTTTATGCTTTTAGAAAACTCCTGACCTTCATCATTTTCCATTTTTGTATCTAAAGATAATGCCGCATTCTTTTTCTTATTTCGTAAAAAATCAATTGCATTATTACTTGCTATTTTAAACAACCAAGTACTAAATGCATAATTCGGAGTATATTGATCTAGTCGCTTAAAGGCTCTTCCAAAGGCTTCTATTGTTAAGTCATCTGCATCGTCTTTATTATTACACATTCGCAGCATTGTATAATAAACCGATTCACGATAACGATTTAAAAGTTCTGCATACGCTTTTTGATCGCTGTTATGCAAAGCCAATTGTATAAGTTTATAATCATAAACTCCTTTAGTAGTGAGCTTTTCAGATGGATCTAACTCTTCCATTTATTTTGTTTATAAAATAATTTACTGATATGAAATATTGGATACACAAATAACAATAGTAATTCATAAAAAAATGATAACGCCCACAAATCAACTTCGTTTATTTTTTTGGAGGCTTTATTAAAGATAATCATTTGTATGCAAATTTTAAGAAAATAACCAGCCAATGCAGCAAGGAAAGTTGTTTTAAATAAAAAGAGAGAAATTAAAAGTATATGAAAGCCATATTGTGCAGTGTATCCTAATGTTATTTTGGTTCTGCTGCTTGAATTGAAATGTGGCGCTGTTGTTAAATGCCTTTGCTTTTGAAGTTTCCAATCATGAAAACTTTTTTTAGCTAACGAGTATGTTATAGCGTCGTGCGAAATAACCACATTTGTATTTTCATTATTAGATGCCTGATTAACAAACAAGTCATCGTCGCCCGAAGTAATATGATAATGTTTTGAAAAGCCCTTTTCCTTATAAAACAACTGTTTTTTATAGCCTAAATTGCGACCAACTCCCATATAAGCTGTTCCTTTTATTGCAGCAGATAAATAATTAGCAGCAATTGTAAATGTATCAAAGCGAATGAGTTTGTTTAATAATCCGGGTTCTTTTTTATAAGCACCATAGCCCAATACAATTTCTTTTTTATTTACAAAACCTGCTGCCATTTCTCTCAACCAATTTGCCGTTGCAGGAAAGCAGTCTGCATCAGTAAATAATAAGTTGTCGTATTTAGTTCCTTTAATTCCAACCATTACAGCAAACTTTTTACCATGTTTGTAGTAATCGTCTTCCTTGATAGTTACTTTTTTTAAATTAGAGAAAATTTTAGCAAATTCATCAATCACATGTTCAGTATTATCCATTGAACAATCATTAACTACGACTACTTCAAACTCGGGATAATCTTGCATCAACATTTTAGGCAAAAACTCCGTTAAATTATCTTCTTCATTTCGAGCGCAAATAATGATAGAAACTGGTTCCATTTTTGTGCTAAATTCTAACGATGAAGTTGCCATTTTACCAAAAGGCAAATAGTTTTTTACGTAGTGAATAATAATACCAATTAGTGACACGAAAAAAGCAAGCAACAATAGTTCGTCTACTCCTATTTCAATAAAATCCGGAAAATACATATAACAAAAATACCATTGATACAGCTGTATATTTAGTTTATCTTTGCAAATATTAAACAAAGAAATTAACAATGTTAACAGGTATAAAAGCAGTGATATTTGATATGGATGGAGTTATTATTGACTCTGAACCACTTTGGAGAAGAGCAATGATAAAGAGTTTTATTGAAATTGGCATACCTTTTAGCGATGAGCACTGCAGGTTAACCACTGGATTAAGATTTAAGGAAGTTGCTGAATTTTGGTTCGCAAAGCATCATATTACATCAATTACCGTGGCAGATTTTGACGAGTTAGTCATTAAGCGACTTTGTGATTTAATTGTTTTGGAAGGAAAAGCTATGAAAGGTGTCAATGAAATTTTGCCTTATTTAAAAGAAAATGGATTTAAAATAGCAATTGGAACTTCTTCAAATACAAAACTGATGAATCAAGTTATTGAGGTTTTAAGAATTGGTCATTATTTTGATTCATTAACTTCGGCTGAATTTTTAGAATATGGGAAACCTCATCCTCATGTATTTTTAAATTGCGCTAAATCTTTAGCAATCCATCCTTCAGATTGTTTGGTAATTGAAGATTCAATAAATGGCGTTATTGCAGCCAAAGCTGCTCAAATGAAAGTGGTTGCTATTCCTGAAGAAATCAATAAAAACAATCCAAAATTTGCAATTGCAGATTTTAAAGTAGATTCATTATTTGATATTATTACTACTCCATACACTTCCTTAAAAATAAATTAAGGGGCGAAATGGCCTTAAATACTTTAGCAGAATAAGTAGGAAAATTTTTATTAAGCACATCTTCATCTTTTAAAGGATGCACTGCAATAAAATGCTTCAATTGCAATAGTGAAATCTCAGGATGCGTTTTTTCATAACCTTTTGGGGCTGTTTTTAATTTATCTTCTTGCGATAATTCTGTGAAGTAGTTTTTAAAAACTTTATCCGAAATTATTTTTTTAAATTCTTTACTATTATAATCAATTTCTTGCCTAATTGCTGCTAGCATTTCTGGCAGAGGCTGATAACAACCGCCCGCTAAAAAACTTTTTCCCGGCTCAATATGAACGTAATAACCTGGTATCATTGATTTTTTTCCACCAGGATTAATACTTGCTCCCATATTTAATTTGTAGGGAGATTTATCTTTGCTAAAACGAACATCCTTGTTAATTCTAAACAAACATTTTTTCGCTTCCAAACCAGCAAGCTGTTTATCAAAAACAACACTTTTATCAATAATAGTTTTAATTATGGTTTCAAACTCCAGCTTACAAGTTTCGTAGGTTTTTCTATTAACATCAAACCACTCCTTATTATTGTTTTTTGAAAGTTGTTTTAAAAATTTCAAAGTTGATTCCATATTTTATTCAGATATATGATGGGTTAGTTTTTTAAAAAATTTGAAATGATTCAGAAATTCTTTAGCAATAATTCTTAATAGCGTGTAGCAAGGAATAGCGATTACCATTCCCAAAACTCCACCAAGGGCACCTGCCATCAAAATTATCAAAAATATTTCGAGAGGATGTGCCTTGACTGTGTTTGAAAAAATAGTTGGTTGAATAACCATGGCATCTATCAAATTAGTTCCAATAAGTATGATGAAAATTTTAGTAATAGTGATGGTTATCAAATCATATTGATTAAATTGAATACAACCACTAATCCCTAAAAAGACGGCAATAAATAAAGTGATGATTGGCCCAATGTATGGTATAACATTCATAAAACCAGCTAAGCAGCCAATTACTAGCGCATTTTTAATTCCAAAAATCCACATTAAAAATGTAACAATCAAACTCACTAAAACCATATCAATAAATAAACCAATAAAGTACTTGCTTAACATTTTTTTGGAAGTTCTAAAAATATCCAACATTTCATTTTCATAATTTGAGGGAGTTATAAGTATTAAAGCTTTTACAACCATTTTTCCATCCTTCAGAAAAAAGAAAGTAATAAATAGCACTGAGAAAAAACCTCCTAAAATTGCACCTGTGTATGAAATAGTGTTATTAAAAAAGGATGATACATTTTCAAAGTTTAAAAAATGATTCACCTGTTCAATGGCACTTCCCATAATTTGTTGCTCAGAGCCAAAGGATTTTAAAGTGTTTTTTAAATTAGGATAATAAACAAATATATTATGCATGACATCATGAAAATTTGACGAAGATAAAAACGTGATTTGAGAAATTAGAGGTGGTAAGAATATAACGCCAATTAAATAAACAATTATAAAAAAAATAAATAATGTAATAATTGCCATTAAAGACTCATTAATTTTAAATTTACCAATTTTAACTTTTGCCAGTCTATTAACAATTGGCGAGCCAATTAAAGATAAAACCAATGAAATTATTATATATACAACTACACTAGTAAATAAATAAAAAAAAGTAATAATTGCTAGTAATGTTATTAATGGTATCCAATACTTTTTTAACATCATGATTTTTCAATTTTACTTTTGTTCTTAAAATAATCCATTAATATAATTGTGCCTAGTAACATACTTAAACAGTAAAACAAGTCCTCAACAGGTATTGTATATAGCCGAATTCCCATATTTTCCTCATTATTATAAGTAACAATTGGTAAAGCTGTTAAAATACCATTACAAATTAAAAAGGGTATTAACGAAATAAAATAAGCTAAATAAAATCTGCCTAAATCTTTAAATCGATAAATTAATGCAGAAAAAACAACCAGACAGAAACAAATACCTCCATTTACAACTGTATAAGTTCGATCATAATAAATAGTACAGAGCAATAATGATAACACTATAACTATTGCATTCATTGGTTTAACGCAGCCAATAACATCGCGTTTTAAATATATTTTTAAAACTTCATAAATAAATACGCAAGAATAAGGTATGCTAACAAAGAACAAAACTTCTTCAATTGGTAGATTAAACAAATAAACACCAGTAATATATTTTTCGTTAAATCCCCAAACACCATCAGCTGTAAAAAGAATGTCCCATAAAATAAAAAATGCACCATTAATTGCAATTGCGGGAAATAAATACTTCCACGATTTATAAAAAGAGACCTTCTTGTCAAAGCTGTTTAACAGCGGAAATAAAATGCAAATAATATCAAATAATAAATAAGTATGATGTGTGGTAAATTTAAAATCAACAAAATACAGTGCAGCAAAAAAAGATAATTGCACGAAATAAAAAACCTTAGCAGTAAAATTAGGCTTTTGAGTTAATTGTTTTTGAACCAACAAATTAAAAATAAATGAAATGATGAACCAAGCCAAATAGTTTTGAAGTGGGATAATACCCAATTTCCAATGCCAAAAATCAAATTTTGAAGCATTTTGTTCAATAAAAAAATCGAGCAAAACCATTAAAAACGCTCCAAATAGGGCATTTATAACCGGATTTTTAAATTTTGATAGTTGGGATGTACAATATAATAAAATAGCCCAATTTATACCGATTAAAAGTGGTACTGAAAATAATTTATAACCAAAAGAATTTCCGTAAACATAAGAACCAAAAACTAATTCTGTTTTAACTCCAATCAGTTCAATAATATAACCCAAAATTGCTACGAGCAAGATGGATCCAAAAAACTGCCATCGGCGTTCTTTACTCATTACTATAATCAAGCCGGTTGATAATAGTAAATTAACCGGGCTAAGTAATTTAAAAAATGTTGGATTGCAAATAAAACCTATAAATCCAATTATATGGAAAATCAAGATAATAATTAAAGCACTATATTTTTTTATAAAAGACATAAATTATCAAAACGTAAACATCTCAAAGGTAATTAAAAATCAAAAAACAATTACCGCTTTATGCTTATATTTGGCAACTAAAATAGAATAACATATTTTAATATGCTAAAAAACAAAATCCCTCACATTAATAGGGAAATAAGTTGGCTTTCGTTTAATGAGCGAGTGCTTCAAGAAGCCTCTGATCCTTCTACTCCGCTTATCGAGCGACTTAAATTTTTAGGAATTTTCAGTAATAATCGTGATGAATTTTATCGCGTGAGGGTTGCAACTATTAATCGTTTAACAAAATTAGGTAAAAAGGCAATTGCCATATATGGTGACGATCCAAAAGAATTACTTCATAAACTGCAAAAAAAAGTAATTGAACAGCAGCAAAATTTTGAAAAAATTTATCAGGAATTATTATTAGAATTAGCAAAACAAAATGTTTTTATTATTAATGAAAAACAACTTAATAAAAATCAACAGCAGTTTGTAAAAGATTATTTTCATAATGAAGTAGAAACAAATTTGTTTCCTATTATGGTTGACGAAAATAAACCTTTTCCATACATGAAGGATAAATCTGGCTATTTATTTGTTCGTCTAATCTCAACCATACAAAAACAAAAAAACAAATACGCACTTATTGAAATTCCATCAAAAACTACCAGTCGATTTATAATTTTACCTCAGGAAAAAAATAAAAAATACATCATTTTATTAGATGATGTTATTCGCTTTAATCTGCATGAAATGTTTTCGGTATTTGGTTATATTAACAAGGAAACTATAAATATAAAATTAACAAGAGATGCTGAATTAGACATTGATCAAGATGTAAGTAAAAGCATGCTCGAAAAAATATCTAAGGGTGTAAAGGATAGAAAAAAAGGTCAACCAGTTCGATTTGTTTATGATAGCACAATGAGTAAAGAAATGCTAGCATTTATAATGAAAAAACTAGGCATGGATAAAAAAGATAATGCCATACCGGGAGGACGCTATCATAACTTTAAAGATTTTATTCGCTTCCCAAATATTGGAGAAAAAAAATTAGTGTATGAACAACCAACTCCGCTAAATCATAAATATTTAGCCAACATTAATACTAGTATTTTAAATGTTATAAAACAAAAAGATGTTTTATTGCATTATCCTTATCACACATACGATCACATTATTACCCTATTAAGGGAAGCCTCTATTGATCCAACTGTTGAATCAATTAAAATTACATTGTATAGAGTAGCAGATTCATCAAAAATTGCTAATGCTTTAGTAAATGCAATAAAAAATGGTAAAAAAGTAACTGTGTTAGTTGAATTACAAGCACGTTTTGACGAAGAAAATAATATATATTGGGCTAATAAATTGCAAGAAGAAGGTGCAACTGTTATTTACGGTGTGCCAGGATTAAAAGTGCACAGTAAATTATTTTTAATTACAACAAGAGTAAATGGTAGGGAAGTAAAATATGCTCACATTGGTACAGGAAACTTTAATGAAAAAACGGCTCGTATTTATACCGATTTTAGTTTACTTACGTCCGATAAAAATATTGCAGATGAAATTGCGAGTGTTTTTGATTTTTATACTAATAATTTCAAGACCGGCATTTATAAACATTTAGCAGTTGCTCCATTTTTTATGCGTCAAACATTTGTTAATTTAATTGATAAAGAAATTGCAAATGCAAAAGCTGGTAAAAAGGCTTATATGATTTTAAAGATGAATAGCTTAGTTGATAAAGATATGATTGATAAATTATACGAAGCATCACAAGCCGGGGTAATAATTACTTTAATTGTGAGAGGCATTTGTTCTTTAGTAACAGAAGTTGAGGGCTTTAGCGATAATATTAAAGCATATAGTATTGTAGATAAATACCTTGAACATGCGCGTGTTTTTATTTTCGGAAATAATGGAGATGAAAAAATATATATCACCTCTGCAGATTGGATGAGCAGAAACTTAGATAGCAGAAGCGAAGTAGCGGTTCCAATTTTAAATGCTGAAGTAAAAAAACAAATTAAAGATATTATTCATATTCAACTTTCTGGAAACACAAAAGTGCGCATATTGGATAGGTTTCAACAAAACTTATATAAAAAACCAAAAGTAGGCGAACGTAAAGTGCGCGTGCAAGATGAAATTTACAATTATCTAAAAAAAGATACTGAACAATATCTTAAAACTATACACGCCTCTAAAACCAAAATTAAGATATGATTTTTGCAGCTGTTGATATTGGAAGTAATGCAATGCGCTTGTTATTTTGCAGAGCCTACGACGTAAATGGGAAACCGCAATATAGTAAGGAAGAGCTAATTCGTTTGCCGATTCGTTTAGGAGAAGATGTATTTTTGAATGGTAAAATTTCGGATAAAAAAGCTGAAAAATTAATTACTGCTATGCGTGGCTTTAGCGAATTAATAAAGGTTTACGAAGTAGATGGTTACAGAGCAGTAGCAACAAGCGCAATGCGCGATGCAAGTAATGGTTTAGAAATAATACAACGAATTAAAAATGAGGCTGATTTAGAAGTTGAAATTATTGACGGAAAATTAGAAGCTCAACTAGTGTTTTCTAATCATATTGAAGAAATGCTAAATCCAAAACATTCCTATTTATATATAGATGTTGGTGGGGGAAGTACTGAATTAACTTTATATAGTAACTATAAAGTTATTGCCTCCAAATCTTTTAATATTGGAACGGTAAGAATGCTTTTAAACAAGGTTGACAAAGAAGAGTGGGAATTAATGAAAGAGTGGATAAAAAAGTCAACATTTGGTTATAGTCCATTACGCGCTATTGGTTCTGGAGGAAATATCAACAAGATATTTAAAATGACCAAAAAGGAAAATAAAAACATCAGCTACAATAAATTAAAAGGTATTCACGATATGCTTAATTCATACACCTGCGAAGAGCGTATTGATGTGCTGGGTTTAAAACCAGACAGAGCCGATGTAATTGTTCATGCCTCAAAAATATTTATCACCATTATGAAGGCAGCTGAAATCGAAGATATTTTTGTTCCTCAAATAGGATTATCAGACGGTATTGTGCACGATTTATATGAAAGAGCTAAAAAAAAATAGCTTTATCATTTTAAATTAATCTTTTTTTATTGTAATTGTTATAGCTACTTTTTTGAATCGTGTTTTAGCCAAAATATTTAATTGATTATATATTTTATATAAAAACTATAATCCACCTAGCATACAAACTCTATCAAATTCCTCTGGTTTAACCATAGCAACTGATAAACGCTGCAATTTTACTAATTGCATTTCTTTTAAGTATTCATCTTCTTTAATTTGAGCTAATGTTACTGGCGTTTTTAACGATTTAAACGGCGCAAAGTCAACAGCTACCCAAGCCGCTTCTGTAGTAGTTGGATCTTGATAATGCTCTTTAACTACTTTGGCAATACCCACTACACAAAGTCCTTCGTTACTATGATAGAATAGAGCTAAGTCGCCCTTTTTCATTGCACGCAAATTGTTACGCGCCATATAATTTCGCACACCATCCCAAAAGGTTATTTTATCCTTTTTAAATTGTTGCCAACTATATTTAAATGGTTCTGATTTTATTAGCCAATAATTCATGTTGTTTGTGTGTTAAATAGTTAATCTGAAAATTAGGTAATATGTAGGAAAACTACAAAAGTAATTGATAACATTTTGAGCAATAAATAAATTGAAAATAAGTTTGAATTGTTGTAGTATTTATTAGATTTGTTACGACTTTTAAAAAATATTAAATGACACATCTATCAGATAAAGTAAATCTTATTTCAGAATCACAAACTATTGCCATGGCTCGAAAAAGTCGCGAATTAAAAGCACAAGGCGTAGATATTATTAGTTTAAGTTTAGGCGAGCCTGATTTTAAAACACCAGCTGTTATAAAGCAAGCTGCCATTGATGCAATAAACAATGATTTTACCTATTATACTCATGTGAGTGGTTATGTTGAGTTACGTGAGGCGATTGCTAAAAAATTTAAAAGAGATAATAATTTAGATTATACAACTGATGATATTGTTGTATCAACAGGCGCTAAACAAAGCATTGCAAATGCTGTATTATGTTTAATTAATCCGGGAGATGAAGTTATTATTCCTGCGCCATTTTGGGTAAGTTATTTAGAGATTTTAAAATTAGCCGGCGGTGTTCCAATAATAATTGATACAACCATTGAAAATAATTTTAAAATTACTACTGAAGAATTAAAAGCACACATCACGCCAAAAACACGAATGATGATGTTTAGTACACCTTGCAACCCCACAGGATCGGTGTATAGTAAACAAGAATTACGAGCTATTGCAGATGTTGTTAAACATCATGATGAATTATATATTATGAGTGATGAAATTTATGAACACATAAATTTTGTTGGTGGTCATGAAAGTATGGCACAATTTCCTGATATTAAAGACAGAGTAATTACCATTAATGGTGTTTCGAAAGGATTTGCAATGACGGGTTGGAGAGGTGGAATTATGGCTGCGCCAAAATGGATTGCTCAAGCTTGTGATAAAATGCAAGGGCAATTTACATCTGGTACTTGCAGCATTACTCAAAAAGCAATGCATGCGGCAATGGACTTACCAGCAGAAAGTACACATTACATGCGTGATGAATTTAAAAAGCGTAGAGATTTAGTTTTGGAATTAATGAAGGATATTCCTGGTTTTAAAACTAACGTTCCGGATGGTGCGTTTTATGTCTATCCTGAAGTTTCTGCTTTATTTGGAAAATCGTACAATGGCTTTACTATAAATAATGCAACCGATTTATCGATGTTTTTATTGGATGTAGCTCACGTTGCATTGGTTCCTGGAGCAGCATTTGGTGATGATAAGTACATTCGCTTTTCTTATGCCACGTCCAAAGATAAATTAATTGAAGCATTAAAAAGAATGAAGGACGCAATTAGTAAATTGGGTTAAGATTTTAGTTTGTTGTTGTTATAAAATTTCAAAAACAAATCTCAAACAACTGTTTAAAAAATGAAAAAGTTATCTGTAAAAAAAGAACACATCCGTGAGATATTTAAATCGTTTAGTAATTTAAACGTGCTGATTATTGGTGATGTAATGATTGATAGTTACATGTGGGGAAAAGTTAATCGTATTTCGCCCGAAGCACCCGTTCCAATCATTGCAGTAAATAAAAAAGAAAAACGTTTAGGTGGTGCTGCAAATGTTGCTCTTAATATTCAAGCGTTAGGAGCAAATCCTATTTTGTGTTCGGTAATTGGTATTGATTATGAAGGACAAAATTTTTTAGATTTATTAAAAACTCAAAAATTAAGTCAAAAAGGAATTTTAAAATCACGTGACAGAATTACTACTGAAAAAACACGTGTTATTGGTAATAATCATCAATTGCTTCGTATTGACGAGGAAATAGAAGAAGATATTACAGCTGCCGAAACTCAGCAATTAATTACTTTGATTTCTTATATTATTCAACATGATAAAATTGATGTTATTTTGTTTGAAGATTATAACAAAGGATTAATTACTCCTAAGTTGATTACTAAAGTGGTAGAATTGGCAAAAAGTAAAGGGATACCAACTTGCGTTGACCCGAAAAAGAAAAATTTTAATGCTTACAAAGGAGTTACCTTATTTAAACCAAACTTAAAGGAATTACGTGAAGGGTTAAAATTAGATGTCAATTCAGATAATATTAATGAATTACAACGTGCTATTAGTAGCTTTAGAGTAAAACAAAAATTTGATACAGCTTTAGTTACCTTAGCTGAAAAAGGTGTGATTATTAATTCTCGTTCCGAAAAACATCATACTCCTGCACATATCCGAAGCATTGCCGACGTCAGCGGAGCGGGAGATACCGTAATAAGTGTAGCCTCATTATTAGTTGCTTTGCATGTAAATCCTATAGTGATGGCTGCTATTTCAAATTTAGCAGGTGGATTAGTATGTGAACAAATTGGCGTTGTACCTGTTAGTAAAGAACAGTTATTAGAGGAAGCTTTGAAATTGGATTTTGTGAAGTAGAAAAAATCAACACAGAGTTTTTGAGTTTTTGAGTTAACTGAGGGAATAAAAAATAGATTAGGTAGATTTTGTGAAGTAGAAAAAATCAACACAGAGTTTTTGAGTTTTTGAGTTTTTGAGTTCACTGAGGGAATAAAAAATAGATTAGGTAGATTTTGTGAAGTAGAAAAAATCAACACAGAGTTTTTCAGCTTTAGATAACACATAGAGAATATAAAATAGATTAAATGATAAATGAGTTTAACTGAAACTGTTTATAATTCTTTAACTGAACAAATAATAAAATGTTGTATTGATGTTCATAAGGAACTCGGACCAGGATTAATGGAATCTGTTTATGAAGTATGCCTGATTTCTGTTTTAGAAAACGATGGATTTAAAGTAAATAGCCAAGTTGAACTTCCTGTTTATTTTAAAGGAAAAAAATTAAATAAGAATTTCATTATTGATTTACTGATAGAGGATGAAATAATAGTCGAGTTAAAATCAGTAGAAACTTTATTGCCAATACATGAAGCTCAATTAGTAACTTATCTTAAACTATCAAATAAAAAACTAGGTTTATTAATAAATTTTAATGTTCTGTTGTTAAAAGATGGAATTAGAAGGCGAATTAATGGAGATTTAAATAAACAATAACTCAGTGAACTCTAAACCTCTGTTTCTCTGTGTTAAAAAACAATATTAATATGAACCCTGTTACACCATACAACAATACCGAATCAAAAAAAGAGCAAGTTGCTCAAATGTTTGATAACATTGCTTTTCGTTATGATTTTTTAAATTCTTTGTTGTCGCTTGGCATTCATAAAGGTTGGAGAAAAAAGTGCATCAAATTAATTTCTGCTAAACAGCCAAGAACTATTTTGGATGTTGCCACTGGCACAGGCGATTTTGCTATTGCAGCAATGAAAATAAATCCTGATAAAATAGTTGGTGTTGATATTAGCGAAGGAATGATGAAGTTTGGGAGAGAGAAATTACAAAAATTACATCTTGAAAAAATAATTACCCTTCAATATGGTGATGCTGAAACGTGTGATTTGCCAGAAAATTCGATGGATGCTATTACAGTTGGTTTTGGTGTTAGGAATTTTGAAAACCTAGAAAAAGGATTAACTAACATGTTGCGCATTTTAAAACCTGGCGGTCAACTATGCGTGCTTGAATTTTCATCGCCTCGTCAATTTCCAGTAAAGCAATTTTATAAATTTCATTTTAAATACATCACGCCTACGTTAGGTAAATTGTTTTCAAAAGATTCTAGAGCATACACTTATCTGCCAGAATCAATTAAAGCTTTTCCTGACAACGAACGTTTTACTGCTATTTTAGAGAAAGTTGGTTATAAAAAATCAAACTTTTGTTCTGTCGGATTTGGCTTAGCTGCCATTTATTTAGCAGAAAAGTAATTTTTAATATCTCATATACTAATGAAGAGCTGCTTGCACCAACCCTTACTTAAAAATACGTCTTGCAATTATTGTAAAGTGTTTATTTACTTGAAATCAAACCTATCTAAATTCATCACTTTAGTCCAAGCTGATACAAAGTCTTTAATAAATTTTTCTTTAGCATCTGCGCTAGCATATACTTCTGCAATTGCTCTCAATTCTGAATTTGAACCGAAGATTAAATCAGCTCTGGTGGCTGTCCATTTTATTTGATTGGTTTTAAAATCTCTACCTTCAAAAACTTCTTTTTTATCATCTTTTGCATTCCAAACTGTGCCCGGTTCTAAAAGTTTCACAAAGAATTCATTTGTTAATTTATCTTTACTTTCAGCAAACATGCCATGATTAGAATTATCATAATTAGTTTGTAACGATCGCATACCTCCCAGTAAAACAGTAGTTTCAGGTGCGGTTAACGTTAGCAATTGTGCTTTGTCAATTAATAAAGCTTCTGTTGGTACAGAATATTGCGTTTTTAAATAATTTCTAAATCCATCTGCTTGTGGCTCCAATAGTTTAAATGAAGCAACATCTGTTTGAGCTTGCGAAGCATCCATGCGTCCTGCAGTGAAACTGATTTGTACAGTATAACCTGCATTTTTTGCAGCTTGCTCTAAGCCCACATTTCCAGCTAATACAATTAAATCTGCCAACGAAATTTTTATTTCATTATTCGCATCATTAAATTCTTTTTGAATTTTTTCTAAAGTTTGTAGTACTTTATTCAATTGTACTGGATTGTTTACTTCCCAACTTCTTTGAGGTTCTAAACGAATTCTTGCACCATTGGCGCCCCCTCTTCTGTCAGAACCGCGATATGTTGAAGCAGATGCCCAAGCTGTACCAACCATTTGGCTAATAGATAAACCAGAATTTAAAATGGTTAATTTTAATTTTGACAGTTCCTTTTCACTTACTAATTTGTGATTAACTGCAGGAATGGGATCCTGCCAAATTAAATCTTCTTTTGGAGCTTCTGGTCCTAAATAAGTAGTTTTTGGTCCCATATCGCGATGCGTTAATTTAAACCACGCTCTTGCAAAAGCATCATTAAATGCCTCGGGACTTTCCATAAATTTTCTGGAAATTTTTTCATATGCAGGGTCAAAGCGCAATGATAAATCTGTGGTTAACATGGTAGGTTTATGCTTTTTATTTTTATCAAATGCATCCGGAATAATTAAGTCATTTGTTTTTGCTACCCATTGGTTTGCTCCTGCCGGACTTTTAGTTAATTCCCAATCATATTTAAACAATATGTAAAAGAAACTCTGATTCCATTTATCAGGTGTTGTTGTCCAAGTAACTTCTAATCCTGATGTAATGGCATCTTTTCCTTTACCTGAATTATAATCGCTTTTCCAACCCAAACCTTGCTCATCAATTGAAGCTGCTTCGGGAGCTACGCCAACATGTTTAGCATCTGCTGCGCCATGCGTTTTACCTAATGTATGTCCCCCAGCAATTAAAGCAACTGTTTCTTC
>JBIKOX010000069.1:0-13366 GCA_044357775.1 Bacteroidia bacterium
TGCCATTAAAAAATCTCAATTCACCATATACTATTATTTTTAAAGGAGTGCCGCAACCACTGTAATTTTGTTGATTTGTTATACTTATAGTATGACCTGCCTGAATAACAATAGAATCTCCACAAGCTGGAACCGCAGGCGCATTCCAAGTTGATGCCGTACTCCAATTACCAGAAGCAACCGACTTATGAGTTAATGCGAATAGTGAAGACGTAAAAAAAAGTATACAAATAATAAAAGCGCTTATCATATTTATTTTTTCGTTTTTCATGATTTAATTTTTATTGGTTTAGAATTTTCAAATAAATAGTTTACGTAAAATTATATACGCAACGAGGCTATTTTTATGCTCCCAATCAAGCTATGTGTTGACGGTTATCATAACTAACTAATTGCTTAGAATTAAATCCTTGGAGTTGTTTCAAATCATTGAGAATAGATTTACAAATTGTTTTAAAAAATAATTTAAAAAAAACAATATTCCGTAAAACCTTCATTTTAAAAGGAAAAGTCATACTAACAGTGCACCATTCATATTCACTTAAACACAAATAGTTTATTTAGTTAAAATAAATTTTAACATAATATGTAAAATAAAACCATGGTATATTTTCTACATAAAATCCAATTAAGGAAATCAATTTGGAAGTCGTTATAAATCATAGCTTTCTTAAACTATAGACACTAATTTAGTTCAAAGAATATTTTATTCAGTCATTCACTTGATCTACACAATAAATCTGTATAACATGAAAAAACTAGAAAACAAAACTGCTATCATAACAGGAGCGGCATCAGGAATGGGAAAAGCGATTGCTCAATTATTTGCAAAAGAAGGTGCGAATATAGTAGTGGCAGATATACATAAAAATAAAATTGATGAAGTTGTAAATTCAATTATAAAAGATGGCGGCAAAGCAATAGGTTTAGTATGCAATGTTGCAAGCGAATTAGATATTACTAATCTAATAGAACACACCATCAAAAAATTCAAAACCTTAGATATTTTGGTTAATAATGCGGGCGTAATGGATGATTTTATGCCAATTGATTTTGTGACCAATGAATTATGGGATCGTGTCATGGATGTAAATTTAAATGGTCCGTTTTATGCATGTAGATTATCCATTCCAATAATGCTAAAACAAGGAAATGGTAATATTATTAATATTGCATCCGTGGGTGGCTTATTTGGTTCGCGGGCTGGCTTGTCGTACACCACCTCTAAACATGCATTAATTGGACTTACAAAAAATATAGGATTTATGTATGCACAAAAAGGAATTCGTTGCAATGCCATTGCCCCCGGTGGTGTTAATACAAATATTGGCAAAGACATGAAACCAAATAAATTTGGCTATGAACGTTGTGTATCTGGAGGAAGTAATATGCCTCGCACTGGCGAAGCTAATGAAATTGCTACTACCGCATTATTTTTAGCGTGCAACGATTCAAGTTTTATCAATGGTGCCGTAATTACAGCAGACGGTGGTTGGACAGCCTATTAATTTATAAATGAAATATGACTTAACGGAATTATTTATCTGCAATCAATCATTTATTAAGTTAACTTGCAAACATGTCTGACTATTCGGGCTTAAATAAGCCATTGGAAAAAGACTTTGAAATACTAATTGCAAGTTTTATTGAAAATAAAGTAGGAATATCTGCCAATTTTTTAAAGAATGATTTAGCAGAAAATCTAAAAATTAATTTACTTTCATTGCTTGAACAAAAATTAATGTTTGCAGCAGGAACAGGCAATGAAGAAAAATTAATACACAATAACTCAGTTAGAAGCGACTCAATTTATTGGTTAGATAGAAAACATGATAATAAATTTGAGAATGAATTTTTTGATCATATTGAAGATTTTATTCGATATCTTAATCACAGTTGTTATGCTGGTATTACAGGATATGAATTTCATTACTCGCTATACGAAATTGGTAGCTTTTACAAAAAACATTTGGATCAATTTCAAAATAATCAAAGCAGGCAATACTCCTTAATAAGTTATCTAAATAACGATTGGAAAGAAGAAGATGGAGGTAATTTATTAATTCACCAATTAAATAATAATCAAGAAATTTCGCCAACTCAGGGCAAAACTGTTTTTTTTAAAAGTAATGAATTAGCCCATGAAGTATTAATAACACAACAAAGGCGCATGAGCATCACCGGATGGTTAAAAAAAGATTAAGACTATAACGAAGATTAATCCTTAGCTAATACTCTTTTTACATCTTGAATGGCATGTGATAACTTCTTTTTTTGTTCACGAATTTCATCCATTGTATCCGCTTTTCCAAGTGCCAATTGCAATTCTAAATGCTCTAATTTTGCTTTCAAATGATTATAAGTTTCTTTCCTATCATCTACAAAAGCATTTACTTCCGACTTTAAATGCTGAACACTTTTTTTAGCGGATTTTTTAATATCTTCAAACTTATCAGAAAGTTCAGCTTTGCCTAAAGCACTTTGCACTTGTAATTCTTCTAAATTTGTAGCTGCATTTTTTAAAAATGTAACTACTCTGTCTCCAAAATGATCCATATTTTATTTTTTTAGAACACTAAGTTAATGATAGTGCCTTCCGTAAAATATGATATTACAGCTTGTTAAAGCTGATAGTTATCATTAAATAACTATTTCTTTGGAGGCAATGCAAAAGCAGTTGCTTCATGGTCAAAATTACCATTATGGGCGCCATCGCAAAAAGGTTTATTTTTTGAAAGACCACAACGACAAAGCGAAACAATTTCTCTTCCACCTAAATCATAATTATTTCCTGCTCTGTCAACAATTTCAAAGTCACCTTCTAATTTTATTGAGCCATTATTATTTATTGTAATTTTTGTTTTTGACATTTTTATTTTTCTTAAAAATTAAACTCCTCTTTCTTTATCTAAATAAGATTGAACAACTTCAATCGCGTTATCAATCACATCACTTAAAGCTGTAATAAATGTTCCTGGTTTTGCTAATGATAAGGCATGTTTTAAAGCCTCTACTTCTTTAGGAATATATTCGTAAGATTGATTTGGATTTTGTTCTTGAATTCCTTCTTCTAATAATTTCACAATATCATCTGCTTGTCGGCCTCTTAAAAACTTATCCTGACGAATAATAATATGATCAAACATTTGCGCCGAAATTCTTCCCATATCTCTAATATCATCATCTCTTCTATCACCTGTGCCAGTAATAATTCCAATTTTAAGTGGGGAATCAATCGTTGATAAAAACTCTTTAATACCTCTAAATCCATCGGCATTATGAGCAAAATCAATCATCACTTTATATTCCTTAAAATCAAAAATATTCATTCGACCTGGTGTTTGCGCTGCCGAAGGAATAAATGTTTCTAAACTCATTTTAATATCTTCAATTGTAAAACCGTAAACGTATGACGCTAATGTTGCGGCTAAAACATTATAAATATTAAATGTTACTTTGCCTCCAAATGTTAATGGAACATGAGATGCTTTTTCAACTCTAAATTTCCAATCACCTTTTTTAATTGTGATATAACCATTTTCATAAATGGCAGCAATTCCGTTTTTCTTGCAATGCTCTACAATTACAGGATTATTTTCATCTAAACTAAAATAAGCTATTTTACAATCCGTGGTTTTAGAAATAGAAACACAATGTTCATTATCTGCATTTAAAACTGCGTAACCATCGCGTTTTACGGCTCTGGCAACAACGCCTTTAACATTAGCCATATCTTTTAATGTATTAATATCCGATAAACCCATATGGTCTTCCTGAATATTAGTTACAACAGCTACATCACATTTACCAAAACCTAAACCTGACCGCAAAATACCACCACGTGCTGTTTCTAAAACTGCAAATTCAACGGTAGGATCTTTTAATATAAATTCAGCGCTTACTGGACCTGTTGTATCTCCTTTTGTTAACATAGAATTTTGCACGTAAATACCATCCGAAGTTGTAAAGCCAACTCGGAAACCGTTATTTTTTACAATGTGTGCAATTAAACGCGTTGTGGTTGTTTTACCATTTGTACCTGTAACTGCAATAATGGGTATACGACATGATTTGCCAGTAGGATACAACATATCAATTACAGGAGCAGCTACATTACGAGGCAATCCATTTGCTGGTGCTAAATGCATTCTAAAACCTGGAGCAGCATTCACTTCTAAAACAACACCACCAGTAACTTCTAATGGCTCGCTCAAATTAGTTGCCATAATATCAATACCACAAATGTCTAATCCTATAACACGCGAAATGCGCTCACAAATAAAAATATTATGAGGATGAACAATATCGGTTACATCGGTTGAAGTGCCTCCTGTGCTTAAATTAGCCGTGCCTTTTAAATAACATTGTTCACCCTTTTTTAAAATAGTGCTAAGGGTGTAATTATATTTAGCAAGTTGCTCATCTGTTTCTCTATCAATACTAATTTCAGTTAATACGTTTTCATGTCCGTAACCTCTGCGTGGATCTTTATTTTCAATATCAATTAATTGTTGAATTGTTGAAACTCCATCTCCAATAACATGAGCTGGTTCGCGCAATGCGGCAGCAATAAAACGATTATTAATGACTAAGATTCTAAAATCAAAACCGGTAATAAATTTTTCTACAATAATTTTACGTGAATATTTTTTAGCATGTTCAAAAGCAGCTTTTGCTTCTTCTAAGGTTTTAACATTAATGGATGCTCCTTTGCCATGATTGCCATCTAACGGTTTAAATACTAACGGAAAACCAACTTTTTCAATTACCTCTTCAACTTCCGATTCGTACATTATACACATTCCTTTTGCAACCGGTATAGCCGCCTCTTGCAACATTTTTTTGGTTTCATCTTTATTGCTAGCTAAATCTACAGCAATAGAAGATGTTTTATCGGTCATAGTTGCACGAAACCGAACTTGGTTTTTACCATAACCTAATTGCACCAACGACTCGCTATTTAAACGAATAAAAGGTATATCTCTAGCAACAGCTTCATCAACTATACTTCCGGTACTTGGCCCAAAACGTGATTTTTCACGCATTTGACGCATCAATTTTATGTCTGCTTCTAAATCATAATCAGTTCCATCAACTAATGCTTCGGCTATTTTTACAGATGCTTTTGCTGCATAGGTTCCAACATTTTCTTCCATGTACGAAAAAACCACATGATACATTCCTGGTGCACCGGTGCCTCTGGTGCGACCAAATCCACATTCCATGCCTGCTAAAGTTTGTATTTCTAAAGCAATATGCTCCACTACATGACCCATCCAAGTACCTTCCTTTACACGCTCAAAAAAACCTCCGGCATACTCCTTAGAGCATCTGTGTTTAACCATTGACGGAATAAGCTTTTCTAAACGATTTGCAAAACCATCTATTTTATTTGTTGGCAACTCTTCTAATTGTTCAATATCAAGCTTCATTACAATTAGCTTTTTTCTAAAATTAGACCAATAGTTTGGGCCGCGAAGGGTTTTAATTTCAATAATTTTCATGATACCTGTAATTTTTCTCAATTTAAAGTTTTTTTTCAAATAAATTGATTTCTGTTTAAAATAAAGTTAAAATATAATTTGGTTAAGTTAAATTATAAAGACTAGAAAGTTAAATTTGTCATATAAATTTTTTAAAAAATGAGTAATCCAAAAGGTAAATTAGTCATAATAGGTGGCTCAGTAGATAGAGGAAGTTTTTCGGAAAGTGAAGCAGACTTAAAAAGAAATTTAAAATTTTTTGAGAAAGGAATTTTAAAACGAATTACTACCGAATCTATAAAAAATAATGAATCACGATTTGAAATTATTACTACCGCATCAAGTATTCCGGAAGAAGTTGGAGAAGAGTATGTAAAAGCGTTTGCTCAATTAAACGTATTAAATGTTGGTGTCTTAAATATTAAAACACGAGAGGAAGCAAACTCAACCGAAAACATTGAACGACTAAAAAATGCAGACGTTGTGATGTTTACTGGTGGCGATCAATTACGCTTAACTGCAATATTTGGAGGAACAACCTTTCATCATTTATTACTTGATAAATATGAAAATCAGAACTTCCTTATTTCAGGAACTTCTGCCGGTGCTGCTGCAAGCTCAAATAACATGATATATCAAGGAAGCAGTAGTGAGGCGTTGCACAAAGGCGAAGTAAAAATTACAGGTGGTTTAGGTTTTATTAATAATGTTATTATCGACACTCATTTTGTTCAACGCGGACGCATTGGCCGTTTACTATACGCTTGTGCAAGTAATCCAATTAATTTAGGAATTGGATTAGGCGAAGATGCTGGATTACTTATCACTGATGGTACTAGCATGGAAGCCATTGGCTCAGGATTAATTATGCTAGTAGATGCGACACATATGCGTAATACAAGCATAAGTGACGTAGAAATGGGTGCGCCTGTTTCAATTGAAAACTTAACTGTACATGTGATGGCATTAGGAGACCATTACGATTTAAAACATAAAAAATTAACAATTAATTTACCCAATACACTGCAGGAATAGTTGTAACTGATTAGTTATGAAAAAAAAACTATTACTCAATCCTCATACTCCATTTTGGCTAATTGCAATTAGCATTTTAATTATTCTTACTGTTCCTACTTTAATTAAAGATGGCATGTTTATGGATGGAATGCTTTATACGAGTGTTGCCCATAATTTAGGTAATGGCATTGGAACATTTTGGTTTCCGCAATTTAGTTTACACAATCTTGCCGGACTAAATGCATTTCACGAACAACCACCTCTAGTATTTGGAATTCAAGCTATTTTCTTTAAACTATTTGGAGATAGCCTTTATGTTGAAAGACTGTATACATTTATAGCAATGGGCGCTACAGCTTTGCTTATTAATTTATTATGGAAAGAGATTTATAGCAATAATGAGTCTTATAAAAAAATGGGCTGGTTACCTATTATTTTATGGATTACAATCCCAGTTTGCTTTTGGTCTTATTCTAATAATATGCATGAAAATACAATGACTATTTTTACATTAACTGCTGCAATATTAATTTATAAATCATTTAGAATTGCAAGTTCGCCCATTAAATTTTGGATACTTGCCGGCATTTTTATTTTTATGGCTACATTAAGTAAAGGCCTGCCTGGATTTTTTCCTATAATAATACCATTTTTATATTGGCTTACAACAAAACGAATTTCGTTTTCTAAAATAATTTTACCTACAGTAATTATCACATTTGTTCCTCTCATAATTTACACAATTTTATTTTTAATACCAGAAAGCAAGGAAAGCTTATCAACTTACTTATTTAAAAGAGTTTTACATCGAATTAATGAAGTACCAACAGTATCAAATAGATTTTATATTTTACAGCGCCTTTTTATGGAATTACTTCCTCAATTTGCATTAGTAATTATTTTTTTATTAATTGCAAAAGCAAAAAAATTACAAGCAAACTTATCACAACAATGGCAAGAAGCTATTTTATTTACAACTATAGGTATTGCCTCCTCACTGCCATTAATGCTGACCTTGGTACAAAAAGGATTTTATTTTGTTCCCTCTTTGCCTTTTTTTGCAATTGGTTTATCAATTTTTATAACGCCTGTTATTGCTGCTTTAATTGAGCGAATTGAAACTCAAAGTAAAAACTATAAAATACTTTTAATACTATCTGCATTTTTATTTTTAAGCACTTCAACTTTTGCTTTGCTACAAAAAGGTAAAATCAGCAGAAATAAAGAATTACTAAATGACGTCTATAAAATTGGATCAATAGTTCCAAAATTTACAACAGTTTCTATTCCGCCCGAAATATGGGCTCAATGGGACTTACAATGCTATTTAATTCGCTATTATACTATTAGTTTAGATGTAAATTATAAAAATACATACTGTATTATTTACAAAAATAGTAACACCGATTCACTTAAGAATTTCAAAAAAATTAATATACAAACGTTAGAATACGATCTTTATAAAAAGAAATAAAGGATGTGATGCTAGTTATTTCATAAAAAATTTAACATGCTCTACTTATAAATCCCAATAAACAAATCGCTACCAAAGGATTTTTTAGCGCGATACATTCCTTCCGAATTGAAAGGCAATTCTATATTTCCAAATTTATCAATAGCAATTAAGCCACCCTCGCCACCAATTTTTACTAACTTATCCATTACTACAATATCACACGCTTCTTTTAATGATAGGCCTTTGTATTCCATTAAACAAGAAATATCATACGCTACAACCGAACGAATAAAAAATTCGCCATGACCAGTACAACTAATAGCGCAGGTATTATTATTAGCATACGTTCCAGCGCCAACCATTGGCGTATCGCCTACTCTACCATAATTTTTATTTGTCATGCCGCCTGTGCTAGTGCCGCCAGCCAAGTTGCCGTGTATATCAATTGCCACAGCACCTACTGTTCCAAATTTCTTTTCATCTTTTTCAAACGTGTCTTCTGTATGATCTAAAATCATAGAATCACTTTTTAATGCCATCTGCAGTTGCTCATAGCGCATTTGTACAAAAAAATACTCATCGTCTTCAAACTTTGCATTGACTTTTTTTGCAAAATCTAATGCTCCTAAACCTGCTAAAAAAACGTGATCCGATTTTTCCATCACTGCTCTTGATAAACTAATAGGATTTTTTATATTACTTACACCGGCTACAGCACCAGCGGATAAGTCTTTGCCATTCATGATGCATGCATCCATTTCGTGCTTACCTGTATGTGTAAAAACCGCGCCTTTACCGGCATTAAATAAAGGATTGTTTTCTAACGACACAATTGCTAATTCTACAGCATCTAAAGCAGCACCACCATTTTTAAGAACCACCTCACCTGCATTAATAGCATCTGCTAATGCTTGTGTATATGCCGCTTCTTTTTCGGGAGTCATGGTGCTTTTTAAAATTGTTCCTGCGCCACCGTGTATTGCTATGCCGTAATTGCTCATATTTTAATTTTTAAGTTATAAAAATAAGCATTTAAACGTAATACTTGAAAGATGTAATTCCTTTAAGCGAAAAGTACTCCTTACTATAATTTGGGCGCGTCCGCCTACAGGCGAAAAATGGAACACTGATGAAGCGGATGAAACGGATAATTATGATTTTAACATGAAATCAGTTTTAATCTTATTAAATCTGTGTTATCTGCGTTCTATTCTTTTTTCATCATTTTAAAATGGAACGCTGATGACGCTGATAATTATGATTTTAATATTTTAAAAAGAAATCATTTTTAATCTTATTAAATCTGTGTTATCTGCGTTCTATTCTTTTTTCATCATTTTAAAATGGAACGCTGATGAAGTGGATAATTATGATTTTAAGATGAAATCATTTCTAATCTTATTAAATCAAAGGAATTTTTATTGCTGATTTTGGTAATGGAAAAATGGGCAGCAAAACATTTTGATTAATTCTATTATTTTTGTAAATTTATTTTATGCAAAAATCTACCATCTTACATACTTTAAATGAACTTCCTAATAAATTTAATTTAGATGATTTTCTTGAACGCCTTATCGTCATTGAAAAAATTGACGAAGGAATGGAAGAGGCAAAGACCGGTAAAACATTAAGTCACGAAAAGGTGAAAAAAATTGTTGCTAAATGGCACAAATAAATTGGACTAAAAAATCACTAAAAGACTTAAGGTCTATCTATGATTATATTTCACTTGATTCAGTTTTTTATGCCGCCCGCTTTATTTAAAAACTCATAAAACGTGTTGACCAGTTAATTGAATTTCCTGAATCTGGACGCATAGTGCCGGAAAAAAACTTAAACGAAATCAGAGAATTAATTGAAGGTAATTACCGAATTTTTTACCAGCTAAAGAAATCAAAAATAACCATTCTTAGAATACACAATGCTGCATGAAAAATAAAATAATTATACTATGTTGCGCGCTTTTTGGTAATAGCAATAACAAGTGATTTAGTAATTTAATAAAATTACATTGTATGAGATTGCTTCCTTCGTCGTAATGACGATACTTTAGTGCGAAGCGTCATTGCGATGAGGAACGAAGAAGCAATCTTATTTTATTTCCTCAACACTGTTGGTGTTATTACCAACAACTATTTTTTTATCATTTTTACTTGTTGGTGATAACACCAAAAAGGGCAGTAATTCAAACTTATTGGCAGTTCGAGCGAAGGCGAGAACAATGTAGCATCTCGACTGCGCTGGATGTATGACATCTCGACTGCGCTCGATGTGACAAATGAAAAAATTAAATACTACTTTTTCGCCGCTATTGATGAAAACACCAACAAGGGCAATATTTCAAACTTATTGTAAGTTCGAGCGAAGTCGAGAACAATGTAGCATCTCGACTGCGCTCGATGTGACAAACCTCGACTTTGCTGGATGTATGACATCTCGACTGCATCTCGACTTCGCTCGATGTGACACACCTCGACTTTGCTGGATGTATGACTTCTCGACTGCATCTCGACTTCGCTCGATGTGACAAATGAAAAAATTAAATACTACTTTACTCTTTTAAAAATTCGTACTCGTAAACTTTAGGTTTTATTTTATTGGCTAAAAGAGTTAAGTTGTTTCTTAATTCACTGATGAATTTGGTATAAATTGCATCCGTGCTTTTTGAGTTCATGCGACCTGTATCATTACGACCTTGAAAATATTCTCTGATATCATACAAACTAGCGTTTACATTAACGCCATTTTGCGCGTGGTAGTATTTCCATAATTCTCTGCCGGCATCAAAAACTGCTGTGGCTTCTTCCGAAAATAAAAGTGGTGTATTATCACCAACAGCATTTTCTTTTTTACTTTCAAACAAGGTGTTTACTGCAATTGGCTCTTGTTTTATTTTGCCTTTTATAAAATCCGTCATAAAATTACTGGCAAATTTTTCTTGAGCATTTACTTCTTGCTCTGTAAAAGGAATCCAATTATTTGTACCAAATTTAGATTGTATGTTATTACAGTTATCAAAAAATGTGTAAGTCAAACAGTCATTTTGAAATTCTATGTCTGTTTTCCAATTCTCATTTGGGAATACATATTGATCCCGGTCGTTTAACCAAGTTGCAGAAATGATATGACGAACTGTAACATAAATAGAAACTTCAATTAAATTTCTGTCTGTAATCCAAGTTCCACGGGGGTGTGGTAATTGATTTTTTTCGTTAATAATGAAAATGAAATTTACATTTTGAAAATCATTTCCTTTTGCAGATAGAAAACCTATATTTTTTTCATTTGGTCTGTTTCTAGTTTTTATTAACCAATCATTTATTGATTCTAAACTTGAAGAATCAAACAGGTTTTTATTTCCGATAAAATTCCCTTTTGAATCGTAAATGTCTGCGTCAATATTTTCAAATTTTTCTTTTTTGTTCGTGTTCCAAATGAAAAAACCAATTGGAAATTTTCCTTTTACATTATCAAATGTATCAGCAGGCACTATAAATATTTTTTCAAGCTTCGCTCTGTAGAACTCTCTGAAATCCGAAAAGTTTGGTGCTTGCAGAATTTTCAACTTTGAAAATTCTGCAAGCACGCTGTTGGGGATTTCAGCATAAATCCTTGTCAGAAATTGAACAAATAGTTCACGTCCTCCAATGCCAATTTTGTTTTTATATTTCTCATAAACTTTTGTAGTAACTGCCACATCAGTTTTATTTGTGCCTGTTTTTGAAACGGTTCCCTTACTTGCTGCCTCCGCATACGGTGGATTAATATAAACGACTAACTTCTTACGTTTTTCTTCATCATTAATAATGGTTTGTAAACTTTGTGGTAGTTTGGTAAAATCATCATTCAAAAAATCAAACTGAAACACATTATTTTTTAGGAGGTTTGCTCCATGGTCAATACGCTCGTGTATTACGCTAATATCGGCTTGGTCTAAAGTGCTGGCGTAAATATGATACTTGTTGGTTAAACCTGCCAAAAGGTTTCCTGTACCAGCGGCGCAATCCCAAACATAATAATCGTCTTGCCAGTTTTCGCCTAAATAATCCGTCAAGTATTTTTGCGAAAGTTCTACCCAAACTCTTGGTGTAAAAAAAGCGCCTTTACGTTCTCTAATATCTTGAGGCACCAATAAATCTCTTCGCTCAATAATGTATTCTTGAAACTCCTTTATGGGCGGGCGCTTGTAGCGTTTCCAAAAAAGTTGATAGGTTTCTTTTACTTTTATATTGATGGTAGCATCAAACATTTGCTTAATGTTTTCTTTGGCTATTTTGTAACCTTGATTATGAAATACAACAAATAAATTATCTCTTAAGGTTAGGTCGTCTTCAATGGTTTGGGTGTCTTTGTCATCCACAAAAAGGTCGGCTAAATAAAAGTCGTTATCAAATATGTTTGCTTTTTTTAAGTCGTCCCAGTTTACATCAATAATTGGTTTAACAATTTCGAGCCAACGCAAATAAATAGGAATAAAATTATTTTTATCAATTTTAATTTTAGCAGTTTCGGTGGCTTTTGCAATATTATTTGCAATAAAATGTTTGAGTTCTTTTTCGTCTTTCTCGTAATCGTAAACCGAAGTGTTTTGTGCAAGCGTGGTTTCAATACGTTGTTTAATGAGTTTAAACTCTTTTGTGTCGTGATTGCTTGGCGTTACGTTCCAATTAAAATCATTCAGGTAAAAAATATCCTGAACGCTGATGTACGAAACAAAAGCAATTTTTTTAAAGTCGAATGTAGCTAAAAAAGCAGGCGGTAATGTTTTATCAAATGTACGCGCTTTACCAATAGTGAGTATCAGTTGCACAAACATGGTTGGGATATCAAAATTGCCAGTTTTTGCTTCTGCCCAAAGTAGCGGTGTTCTTCCAAAAATAGAATCTTGTTTTGGAAAAACGGTAAAATCAATATTTCCTAAAATTTCGGTTGTGTCAAATTGTTTAAACCAATCTGCACCAACTTTATTTTTTAGTTCTTCTTCTCTTATATTTTTGTATTTCATTATTAGTTTTTGTGCGTGTTTATGGTGTGATTTTGAAATTATGGTAACAGAATTGTATTGCTTAAATATAAAAAAATAATCGCCAGTATTAGTGTTATTGCTAACAGTTATTTATATCAATAAAATGGAACGCTGATGACGCTGATGGTTATGATAAAAAATGATAAAAAAATGGAGAAAAGTGTTAGAGAAATAAATGATTAATTAAAAATCATAAATAATCATAGTCAATCTGTGTTATCTGCGTTCTATTCTTTTTTCATCATTTTAAAATGAAACGCTGATGACGCTGATGAAGCGGATAATTATGATTTTAAGATATTAAGAAGAAATCATTTTTAATCCTATTAAATCTGTGTTATCTGCGTTCTATTCTTTTTTCATCATTTTAAAATGGAACGCTGA
>JBIKOX010000212.1:0-4877 GCA_044357775.1 Bacteroidia bacterium
GCTAATATAATCTAATGTGTTCCATTTACAAAATGGGTCAATAAAAACATCGCCATTAGGAGTTCTTATCATTCCATGAAAACCAAATTCGGTTAAATCTAATTTACCACTTGCATATTTGTCATCAATTCCTCTCACATTATAAGTTCTAATTTCCGGAAAACTCATTTGTAACGGATCTTCCATTACAGGCGATTCCGTTAATTTAAAATCCTGCATAAGTCCATTTGGCATTGGCAACGAAATAATTACCGTAGAATTCTCTACCGAAATAGTTTTGTCTAATGGTGCTAAAGCTAACGTACTTTTTAATGCATTTAAATCTAGGTGAAAAGTTTTATACTTTTCGGGAATAATTTCTCGATTGCCAGAAAGCACAACATCACTTTCATTAATTTCTTTCCACAAAGCCTTGTTTGATTGGGCTTTAAAAGCTAGTGATGATAATAAAATGCTTGATAAAATAATTGTTTTTTTCATGTGTAGATATTTACTGTTTCTATAGTTGTCAAATTGTTTATGCAGTTTAATAATATGTTTTTAAGTAATAATGCAACAGCGCTATTTCATATGCTTGTTATTATTTCTATTTATTGAAATTAAACTAATTATTTTACATGTTCAAATATTCAAACACTATTTTATGTAAAATGACAAATTAGCTTTTTGATTCAAAAAGTACTGATTAACATTTATTTAGGAAGAATTGTAGTCCAATTTTGTATACAGTAATTTTGTAGAATTATTGTACGTTTTTTTTCTTATAAAATTAATAGTCGTTTTTTTGGAGAAAAATTTAAAATTTGCAAGCAAATCATGGTACATTAATTTTTCATTTTTTAACATTAATAATTTACTAACATAATTATTATCATGTTGTTTTTTCGACAAATGTTATATATTTGTGTTATAATTTAAACCCAACCAAATCATGAAAAAAGTATTTTTAATGTTAGCTTTCGCTGGATTAGTAGGAAGTGTTTCTGCTACAACTAATAACGACGATAAGGATAAAGGAAAAAAAGAGTCTAAAAAAGAAGCTAAATCTTGTTGCAAAGAAAAAGCTGGGGCTGAAGGTAAATCTTGCTCTGGTGAAGCTAAAACTGCAGAGAAAAAAGCGTGTTGCAAAGACAAAAAAACTGCTGAAGCAAAACCAACTGAAACAAAATAATTTTTTGTTTTAAATTTTTAAAAGCTCATTTATCGAAAGGTAAATGAGCTTTTTTATTTGAGGTCATTCTGAACTTGTTTCAGAATCTATTACTATTTAGTGTCAGCAAGAAAACTCACGATTTTTGTGTGCTTGCTAGAAATTGTCAGATGCTAGGCATTTTTATAGACTTTAAAATAGGAGTTTGCATTTCGCAAATGACTGTTTACAGGTAAAAATAACGACGCAGATGGCGTTTTCTTACAAGTACTATTTATGATTTTAGGCAGTATTAAATCAAGTTCAGGGAAACGCAGTTGTTGTTATTAACGTTATGTTTTATTTACAAATCAAAGTTGAATTACTCGTGTTTTTTTGTTTTATTTGTTGCTTGATTTTTCGCAAAATTAATTTGGCATTGTAAATAAAAATAATTCAGCAATGTTCTACTAATTATTACTTGAAATAATCACTTATAAATAAAAAAAATACTTTATGAAAGTTGGTATACCATCGGAAATATTTCCAAATGAACTAAGAGTTGCCGCAACTCCAAAAACAGTAAAACGATTGCAAAAGCAAGGGTTTGAAGTATACATACAGCATAACGCCGGAGTTAAAGCAAATTTTTCGGATAAAGAATTTGAAGAAGCAGGAGCTAAAATAAGTGATACAGCTGCTGAAATTTACGGACAGTCAGATGTTGTATTAAAGGTAAAAGAACCTTCAATGGAAGAAGTTGAGATGATGCGTGAAGGTTTGGTTTTATTAAGTTATTTATGGCCAGCACAAAACCAAACATTACTTCAAAAATTAGCTGATAAAAAAGTGAATGCCATAGCAATGGATGCTATTCCTCGAATTTCGAGAGCGCAAAAAATGGATGTCTTATCATCTATGGCTAACATTGCGGGATACAGAGCGGTTATTGAAGGATCGTATCATTTTGGTCGTTTTTTAAACGGACAAATTACTGCTGCTGGAAAAGTTGAGCCAGCAAAAGTATTGGTAATTGGAGCTGGTGTTGCTGGCTTAGCAGCTATTGGTGCTGCTAATTCTTTAGGTGCAATAGTTCGAGCATTTGATACTCGTAAAGAAGTAGCTGAACAAATTGAATCCATGGGAGCGCAATTTTTAACAGTTGAAATAAATGAAGATGGTGCTACCTCCTCTGGTTACTCAAAAGAAATGAGTAAAGAGTTTATTGAAGCTGAGATGAAATTATTTTTAGAGCAAGCTAAAGAAGTAGATATTGTAATTACTACTGCCCAAATTCCTGGCAGGTCTGCCCCTAAGTTGTGGATGGATTACCATGTTGCTGCTATGAAACCAGGTTCGGTTATTGTTGATTTAGCGGCTTCAACGGGCGGTAATTGCGAACTTACAAAAAACGGAGAAGTTTACGCAACCGATAATGAAGTTATAATGGTTGGTAAATTAAGTCAATTACCTAGTCAAGCTTCACAATTATACGGTAACAACTTATGTCATTTATTAGATGATATGGGTAAAGCAGAAAAATGGAAAATTGATATGGAGGATGCTGTTGTGTCGAGAGCAATGGTAACTTACAATGGTAAAATTAACTGGCCCCCTGCTCCACTTCCGGTTAGCCCAACAGCTGGTGGAGTTGCTAAAAAAGTAGCGGCACCAACTGCCGAGGAAATTAAACAATCTGATGCTGAAAAATCTAAAAAAGCGGCTACAACAACCGTTATCAGTTTAGCGGTGGTTGGAGTTTTATTGCTGTTAGTAGGAGCATCTGCACCACCTGAATTTATTCAGCACTTCACTGTATTTGTTTTAGCAGTGTTTGTTGGCTGGCAATTAATAACCAATGTAGCTCATTCATTGCATACACCGTTAATGGCGGTAACTAATGCAATTAGTGGGATTATTGTTGTTGGTGGGTTATTACAAACCAAAAATGATTTATCAAATCCAATGACTATTTTAGCTTGCATTGCCATTTTAGTGGCTAGCATTAATATTGTTGGTGGATTTGTAGTGACGCACCGTATGTTGAAAATGTTTAAAAAATAATTCACCTTCACTGAAGCTTTGGTGTATAACAATCACCTTCATAATACTTAAGTGAATAAAAAAATAAAAATTATGTTTATCGAAAAAGAAATACAAATGGCAGCATATTTATTTGCAAGTATCCTGTTTATTTTAAGTTTAGGAGGTTTATCCTCACAAGAATCTGCAAAACGCGGAGTTTTATTCGGAATTGTTGGTATGATTGTCGCCATTATTGCAACCGTTTTAGGAGAAAGTGTTTCCGGACAAGTATACATTATCATTGCTATTGCCATTGCTTCGGTAATTGGATTAATGTTGGCGCGTAAGGTTGAAATGACAGCCATGCCTCAATTAGTAGCAATCTTGCATAGCTTTGTTGGATTAGCAGCAGTGCTAGTTGGTTTTGGTTCGTATTTAGATCCTCACACGCAAACCTTAACGGGAGCAGCTCATACCATTCATTTAGTAGAAGTTTTTGTAGGGATTTTTATTGGGGCTATAACCTTCACAGGTTCTATAGTTGCTTGGGGAAAATTAGATGGAAAAGTGCCTTCTAAGCCATGGAGTTTTAAAGGATTACAAACTATGAACTTAGTATTGCTTATTGCTTGTACCATTCTTGGGATTTTATATTGTAAAGCTGACGGCATCAGTGGAATGTTATACCTTGGTATTATGACTGCTATTGCTTCGTTTATAGGTGTTGTATTAGTAATGGCTATTGGTGGTGGCGATATGCCAGTTGTGGTATCAATGCTAAACTCTTATTCGGGTTGGGCTGCAGCTGCGGCAGGCTTTATGTTAGGTAACGACTTACTAATTGTAACCGGCGCACTAGTGGGTAGTTCGGGTGCCATACTTTCTATGCATATGTGTCACGCCATGAATCGTTCTTTCTTTTCAGTAATATTTGCCAGTGGTGCTGGTAATGGCTCAGGTGGCGAGAAAAAAGCGATTGAAGGAGAAGTAACCGCCTTAAACCACGAAGAAGTTGCAGGCTTATTAAAAGAAGCACGCTCAGTTGTTATAGTTCCTGGTTATGGTATGGCGGTTGCTAAGGCACAATATCCTATTTATGATATGGTTCAAACTTTGCGTAAAGCAGGGAAAAATGTACGCTTTGCTATTCATCCAGTAGCTGGTCGTTTACCAGGCCACATGAATGTATTATTAGCAGAAGCTAACGTACCGTATGACATTGTTATGGAAATGGATGAAATAAATGATGATATGCCAAATACAGATGTGGTCATGGTAATTGGAGCAAATGATGTTGTAAATCCAAGTGCGCAAGACGATCCTGCTAGTTCCATTTACGGAATGCCTGTAATTGAAGCTTGGAAAGCAGAAAAAGTAATTATCATGAAACGTTCTATGTCTGCAGGTTATTCTGGAGAAGACAATCCTTTATTTTACAAACCAAATTCAGAAATGTTGTATGGTGATGCAAAAGATAGTGTTGAGAAAATAATGGGATTTTTGAAAGCATAGTTGCAACTAAAAAAAATCTTGAACTAACTTTTATATCTTGTTTCTGAGAGATTATTTTTACTGCTAAAACCAATTTAAATAATTGTTTTCGTTTTATTTAAAAAAACATTAAGAAATATGAATTTACAATTCGATATTATTGAAATTTTAAAAGTAACCATGGTGTTGTTTGCGGTAATTGATGTGATAGGTTCTATACCAATTATCATTA
>JBIKOX010000044.1:0-17163 GCA_044357775.1 Bacteroidia bacterium
CTATTATAGCATCTGTAGCAATTCCTGGCGGAGCTGCAACAACTAGTTTAGGACAAAAAGCTGTAAGTTGTAGTGGAATTGATATTGATGCAGCCGGTAACATCTATGTTGGTTCAACTAATGCAGTTACAAAATTTAGTTCAGCACTAGTTCAATTAGCTACAGTTGCAGTTCCATTTAATGTGTATGATGTGCATGTTAGTAACGCAGGAGATATAATTGCATGCGGTTCAACTGGCAATTCCGGAACTGCATCACGTACAGGGTACATTCAATCAATTTCTTCATTAACTGCCAGCAATACATTATCATTAACCTGTTGTGATATTAATATTTGTCAACCTTCAACCTTATGTTCTACTGCCTCTCCATTTAACTTGCAAGCGGCAACTCCAGGTGGAACTTGGAGCGGAACAGGAATTACAAATACTACTTTGGGAACTTTTAATCCTACCACAGCAGGAGTGGGTTCGCATGTGATCAGTTATAGCATTGCTTGTGGAGTAGGTACCACAACTATTGTTGTATCGCCTTGTGCGACGTTAAGTGTTTGTTTGGAGCCAAACGGTTCGGTTACGGTATCCAACGGCGTTCCAACTTATACTTGGGCAACTTTTACACCGGCAACATCTACACCTATAACCAATCAAAGCCAATGTCAATCTTGCGGTTACACTTGGTTCTTTGGTCAATGTTTAAATGGTGTTATTCCTGTGACTAGTTGCACTACCGCGGCAAGTTGGACTAACTTTGCAACATCTTCAAATACTAACTTGCCTGTTGGTGCTACGTTAATAAAAATAACTGATGCAGCAGGAACAATTATAACATTTACACCAGGAACTATTCCTGCATGCTCAACTTCAACTTGCCCTACATTATCTTTGTCAGTAACATCTCAAACCAATGTCAATTGTTTTGGGGCAAATACAGGCACGGCAACAATAAACACTACAGGAGGAACTGGGCCATATTCTTATACTTGGACTCCAGGAAATCTGACCGGGGCAAGTCAATCATCTTTAGCAGCAGGAACTTATACCATTGCCGTCAAGGATGTAAATAACTGTATAGGAACCGGAACGTTATCTATGACTCAACCTGTAGCTCCATTAAGTGCTGTAATTTCATCTACAACAGCGTCAAGTTGCACTTTAAACTCAGGAGGGGCAACGGTCAACCCTTCCGGCGGAACACCTGGATATACTTATAGTTGGTCACCAAGCGGTGGAACAACTGCTGGTGTTTCAAATTTAGGAGTAGGAAATAATACAGTTGTTGTTACCGATATAAAAGGTTGCACAGTTACAGCAGTAGCAAATATCACTTGCTCTAATTTCTGCAATCCTAATGGAAACTTGGCAATTTTTTCAAATTATGATGGTGGTATTCTTACAGTGAATGTTGATCAAAATATTCCGAATCTAAAAGTAGGTATCTGCACCTATGAACCAATACAAGTTAATTTTACAGGACCTTTTGTTGCAAATGTAACACAAGTAATTTATGCTGGATTTAATTCAAATCAAAACAATAATAATTGCAGCTTAGGAAATTTTCCAACTTCAATTACTGGAGTTCCTGCAGGTATTGTTACTATAAACCCGCCATTATCGCCTCCATTGGTTGGATACACCCCAGTTCATAATAATGGAGCAGGGCCATTGGGAGGGCAGATGCTTGGAACTGCTGGAAATTGCGATACCACTATTAATGGTGGAGGTAATACGCCGGATGAAATCGTTTATTATTTTCAGCAAGCTACCGCAGGCACTTTATTATTTCATCAAACTCAATATAATTGTTGGCTAAATCAAACGTTGAATATTTCGGCAGGTGGCAATTGTTGCATCTTACCAGGCAATACATCATGTCCTCCTATTTCATTATCAATTTTAAGCACTTCTAATGTCTCATGCTTTGGAGGATCAAATGGTGCTGCAACAATAGCAGGAAATGGAAGTGCGGGTCCGTATACATACACGTGGACACCCGGAAATTTAAGCAGTGCTTCTCAAACATCCTTATCTGCCGGAACTTATACAATTAATGTAACAGATGTTAATCAGTGCTCTGGCGCAGGTACGATTTCTATTTCGCAACCAACTACATCTATAAGTGCATTGATAACAGCTACAACATCTGCCGGATGCGGTGGCGGATCTTCTTCCACTATTTTTTGGACAGAAGATTTTGGCCTTGGATGTAATCAAGGAGCATTAGCATCTGTTTATACAGGAACTAACGGTTCGTGGACTGTAACCAATACAGGAATAAATGATGCATCAGCAAATCAGTGGTTTGTTAGTGCTACTGAAGCTGGCATGGGAATTGGAAATTGTGGGGGCGGCTGCTTAGCTAGTTTTACAAATAATAGAACTTTACATATTTCTAATGTCTCAACATCTCCTGCAGCTTTTATTTTTTGCCCTGCCGGCGATTGCGGTGCAGCATATGATACAGGCATAGGCTTTAGCAATGTTACAGCAGATAAAAGAGCGGAATCTCCGCAAATTAATTGTTTAGGCAAATCAAACATTACACTTAATTTTAATTATATAGAAGGTGGAGCTACAACCATTGATGATGCTACGTTATGGTATTTTGATGGTGCGATTTGGAATCAAATTGATAACATGCCTAAAACGATTATTTGTGGCAGTGGTCAAGGACAATGGGCCTCAAGAAATATTGTATTACCTGCTTCCGCAAATAATAATTCGAATATTAAAATTGGGTTCAGATGGGTAAATAATGATGATGGCGCAGGAACAGATCCATCCTTTGCGGTAGATGATATTTCATTAACAGCTAGCTCTACAAATGGAGCATCAGGTGGAGCAACCGTTACAGTTAGTGGAGGAACGCCTTCGTATACTTATAGTTGGATTCCAAGTGGAGAAACTACGGCAGGCGCAACTAATCTATCTGCTGGTAGTAATTCGGTTTTAGTAACCGATTTAAATGGTTGCACGGCATTGGCAACTACAAATATTTCTTCAACTGGCGGTCCTACTGTTGCAATTTCTTCGCAAGCAAATGTAACTTGTTTTGGAGCAAACACAGGAACCGCAACAATAATTGCTTCAAGTGGCACCGCACCTTATTCGTATACTTGGACACCCGGAAATTTAACTAGCACTTCTCAAACTTCTTTATCTGCTGGGGTATATACAATTAATGTTGTAGATGCCAATCAGTGCGCTGGAGCGACAACACTATCTATTTCTCAGCCAACTGCTGCCGTTACAGCTATTATCTCCTCAACTACAGCAACAGGATGTGGAATTAACACCGGCGGCGCAACCGTATCTGCTAGTGGCGGAACACCAGGTTATACTTATAGCTGGACTCCAAGTGGCGGAACTACTGCAAGTGTTGCAAATTTATCCGCCGGAAGCAATTCGGTAACCGTTATAGATAATAACGGATGTTCGATGATGGTTATAACAACAATTATTACAGCATCTGGTCCAACATTATCTGTACTTTCTCAAACAAATATATTGTGTAATAATGATGCAACGGGCGCAGCCACAATAAATGCTAATGGCGGATTAGCTCCTTATACTTATTCATGGACACCAAGTGGCGGCAATAGCAATTCTGCATCGGGCTTACCTGCAGGAGCATACACAGTTATAGTTACAGATGCTGTGCAATGTGAAAGTTTAATTAATTTAACCATTACGGAAGCTCTACCTATATCATTTACATTATCCTCATCACCTGCTTTATGCGGAAATGTTGGTGGTTCGGCAACTGTAACTGCAACGGGTGGTGTTGCTCCTTTAACTATTTTATGGGCTGATGGAAGCAGCACTGCTTCAATTGGTAATTTAATAGCAGGATCATATTTTGTAACTATTACAGATGCTAATAACTGCTCCGAATCAGGTAATGTGGTTGTTGAATTATTATCAACTCAAACTATAAATGGAACGCCTTGTATTATTGAAATTCCAAATATTATTACACCTAATAATGATAATGCGAATGACTTTTTTAAAATTAAGAATTTAGAATATTTCCCAAATACGTCGTTGAGTATCTTTAATAGATGGGGAACAAAACTATATGAAAATGCTAATTATAAAAATGAATGGAACGCTGAAGGAATTTCTGATGGAACTTATTTTTATATAATTAGCGTTTCAAAAGATCAACAATATAAAGGTTACGTTACTGTGTTTAGAAATAACTAAAACTGAAAAGCACTTTGATGCTTGATTATGATAAAGGCTACCTTTTAGATTGAAAAAAATCTTTTAATATTTTTGAGCATTCATTTTCTAACACTCCTTTTATGACTGTTGTTTTAGGATGAAGGATAGTTTGATTTAGTTTACTAAATCCTTTTTTTTCATCACTAGCACCATAAATAATTTTAGTGATATGACTCCAGTGAAGCGCTCCCGCACACATTAAACAAGGCTCCAAGGTTACGTATAAGGTGCAATGATTTAAGTACTTACCGCCAATTGCATTTGCAGCTGCAGTTATAGCTTGCATTTCAGCATGAGCAGTCACGTCAATTAATCGCTCGGTTAAATTATGTGCTCTTGCAATTATTTTATTTTCTGCTACAATTACTGCACCAACAGGAACTTCGTCTGCATCAAAAGCTTTGCGAGCTTCTTTCAACGCTTCATTCATAAAATAATCATCAGAGTATAATTCCACTATGATAAAGTAGTTAGAGCAGTTTTTAATCTTGTAAGTACTTCTTCTTTGCCTAGTAATGCTAACATATCAAAAAGCTGCGCGCCGCCTGCAACACCGGTAGTTAATACTCTTACTAATTGCATGTCTATTTTTCCTAATTCAGATTCAGCAGCTGCAAATAAATCGTGAATACTTGTTGTTGACCAAGATTCTAATGAGTTTAATTTTTCGGTTAATTTTGTATAAGTTGCCTTTGAATTTTCATTCCATTTTTTAGCTAGTACTTTTTCATCGTACTGTGTTGGAGCAATAAAAAAGTAAGAACCTAAATCGTAAAATTCAGTAACAAAATGTGCTTTTTCTTTTACTAATCTGCAAAATTCCTGAACAAATTCTCTATCTTTCGTTATGCCTTTTGCTTCCAATAAAGGAGATATAGATGCCGATAGTTGCTCATCAGTTTGCATTCTTAAATACTGTTGGTTAAACCATTTTGTTTTTTCGGGATCAAATTTAGCTCCTGATTTATTCACTCGTTCAAACGAAAAATTTGCAATTAATTCTTCTTTACTCATAATTTCGCGATTATCGCCCGGATTCCAACCTAATAACGCTAGCATATTAATGAACGCATCTGCAGTAAAGCCCGATTCTTTATAGCCAATATAACTTTCTCCTGTTCGCTCATCATGCCAATCAATTGGAAACATTGGTAAGCCTGATTTATCACGTTTAGATAATTTTCCGTTCCCATCTGGCTTTAAGATTAATGGCAAGTGAGCTAATTTCGGCATATCTTCTTCTAATCCTAAATAACGATAAATTAAGATATGTGAAGGAGCGCTTGGTAACCATTCTTCACCACGCACCGCATGAGAAATTTTCATTTCAATATCATCCACAATATGGGCTAAATGATAGGTTGGCATTCCGTCTGATTTTAATAAAACCTTATCATCAACCTGGCTTGAGTTTACTGTAACCCAACCACGAATGATGTCATGAAAACGAATTTCTTCGTTACGCGGAACTTTTAAGCGAACAACATAGGCAACACCTTCATCCATTAATTTTTTTACCTCATCTTCTGGCAAGGTTAATGAATTACGCATGTTTTGACGAGTGATGGCGTTATACTGAGGAGCAACAACTTTAGCCGCTTCCAAACGTTTACGCATTTCATCTAACTCTTCTGAAGTATCAAATGCAACATAGGCGTGACCTGATGCAATTAATTGGTCAGAATATTTTTTATAAATACCTAAGTCTTTTCTTTCGCTTTGACGGTAAGGCGCATAAGGCCCGTCACCAAAACCAACACCTTCGTTTGGTTCAATGCCGCACCATTTCAATGCATTAATAATATATTCTTCAGCACCATTTACATAACGAGTTTGATCTGTATCTTCAATACGTAACACAAAATCGCCTCCATGTTTTTTGGCAAATAAATAACTAAATAAAGCAGTACGAACACCACCCATATGCAAGCCACCGGTAGGACTTGGCGCAAAACGTAATCGGACTTTTTTTTCCATAGAGGGCAAAGATAAATATAAAATTTAAACTGTTTTTAATAAAAAAACTCGTTGATTAAGAAATTGTGATGAAAACTATTTATCGAATAATAACCATTTTACCAATTCCTTTTTTGAAAAATGAATCCGCATCTGTTTGGTTTTTCTCTATGCTTTGCCCATTATGACGGATAATTACTCGATACAGATAAACGCCGTTTGCTAATTTATCACCAAATTCATCTTTACCGTCCCAAGCATATTCTGTTATATTTCGTCCAATATGTAAATTACCTAATTCATCTTTTTTTATTTCTTTCACTACTTTTCCAGTAATAGTCATAATTTGAATCGTGAAAATATTTGGAATTTCACTACCTGTTAATGTAAATACAAATTTGGTGGATGTGCTAAACGGATTGGGATAATTTAGTACTTCGGTAACGGTTTGCTTATTGATGATTTCAAATTGAATAGTATAATCTACACTACCTGACACATTACTGCTTCTATCTGATGCTTGAACAATTAGATGGTATTTTCCATCATCAGCAAACTCCGGTTTCCATTCTATTTTACAAGAATTACTTGGCAGTTGAGCCGGTGTAAACTGCAGTGCATTGCCAAAAAATATCCGTTTTTCGGTGGCTTGATTTGGGTATTTAATAAATACTTTAAAATCATTCGTATCGTTTAATGCTAAAAATTTATTTTCATCTTTTACTGTTACTAATACATGAGGTTTTGACGACACAATATCTCCGTTTAAAATATGTGATCCATCAAAGGTTACATCCAATAAAGGATTGATGTTATCCTTACTAACATTAAAGCTCGCGCGAGCAACATTATTAAAATGGTATTGTTCTAATTGATATTTTGAATTCAATTCAGGATTAACATCAATCCATAAATAATTTTGTCCGGGATAATTTAAACTATTAAATTTTATTGTATCAAAAATAATTTGATTTGGAATAAACGGATTAGCTTTTAGTTTTTGAGGTAAAGGGTGAATCATCCTATTTGCATCTTCAATCCAATAAGTAACAACTAAACTATCATTAAAAGGTAATTGACCTATATTTTCTATTGGTAAACGAACAACTAAATTATCGCCTTCTTGCAAGACTTGTACCGTTGAATTATTTGAATATCCTTGCAGCGGACTAATAGCACATTCGGGAGCTGGATCATAATACACTTGCCATTTTTTAAGTTGAGGTGCAACATGAAAGGTATTATCTTCCATCAATGCTACTAATTTTATTTTTGGATAAATGGAAGCATCTACATAATTATATAAATCTAAAATATCGAAATTATTTAGGTAAAACGTATTTGGCACTGTATCAATTGCGCCATTAGTTTTAATTCTAACAATTTTAAGAGCAATGCTATCATTTACTGCAATAGCATCATAATTCCAATGTAAACTATTCCATTTAGATGCAGGTCCAATTATTTCGGAAGCAATATAACCTTTATTCCATTTAGTAATAATATTGCCACTTAGTTCGATTTTGCTAGATGTAGATGCGCCTATAATTTCCTGACCACAACCAGGAAATGGAACGTTTCGTTTTTTTCCAAAAATAATTAAGGGGACACTATCACCAACAGTGCTAATACTATATCCTCCAAAATTTTTAAATTCTTGCTGCAACGCAGCACCAAAAGTTGAAGAGTGATGCGTATTACTACTGAATGCTAAAATGTAATTATTTACATCTACATTATTTAAAAAAGTACTTAAATCTGTTTGCCAATTTGGATTAGCCCCGCAATATGAATTTGGGCCAAAATCAAATGATGCCCTATTTTCATTCGCAAAGGCTAAACAGTTGTTATTAGGAGCAAAACCTGCAATTGCAACAGATGACGTAAAGGCGCTTGCTGATACAGAATCAAAAACGGCTATTGACCAACCATCGTTCGTATTGTAATTATAATTAGACATTACCTGTGAATTTATTGAATATTGTATTCCGTATAAATCAGAACTTTTGTATTCATTTTTGCAATTAACACTTACCGTATTATTTTGAAAATTAAATTTTCGTTGTGGTTTGTCATAATTTACAAATTGGTAAGTGTCATTTTTAAATTGATGAAAATGAGATTGCCCCCAACCATTTTTATTACTATATACTTGAAAAGAACTTTCTCTCCAATTTGTTCGGTCTGTTGGTAAAACAGAATCTTTTGCTATTCTCCAAAAATAAACGGTGCTATCTGCAAATGGTAAATTAATAGTCCAATTAATAACGCCGCCCAAACTTGTTATTGTGGTTGAATTTATTGGATTAATAAATGTATCATTCGTATCTAATTGAATTTTATAATTTGTAGATAATGCAAATGGATCTGCTGTTGTTGCCTTTAAAGTAATTTGCGAAGCATTTGGTATTATGGCGTACTTGTATGGAAATACAGGCACAACATCTCCGCCAGGTATAAATAAATCAACAAAACCGTTGGTTGTATTGTTTAATTCGTAGAGCTCATCAATTTCGGTATAGGCATCAATAAATACTCTAAATTGATTTAATCCAATATATTTTGAACCATCTTTCTTTATAAAAAAACTTAAAGTGTCTGCGTTAAAAGGCGCTTTAATTCTTCTAAAATACACAGATGAATCTCCGTTTGGAAAATAATGTTGCACTCTCACAATAAATGTATCATTTATAGCTTTTGCATTATTTTTAACAACGATGTTTATCCCAATTGAATCTAAATATGAACTCGTATTAAAATAAACACTTGAGTTTTTTATTTCATAATCTGGTTTAGCATAGGCGTTTAGTTTAATTGAAGGATCGCCCTCTAAAGTAATTTCTAAATTTGTAATATCTTGGAATTGATTTATCCCTGATGTTTTGTTACAACTATTTTTTAAAGCGTCCCCAATTCCTTTATAGTAGGTTTCGTAGGCTAAAGATTTATAAATTCTCTCTGTAAAATTAAGTAACGTACTAACAAGACCAGAGGATGACGAAGCGATAAAGCCAATGCTCCCTTTTTTATCAAACAAAGTAAAATTCTCGCTTGCACTAATTGTGTTAGGTGTATGAATATCGCCAGAGTAGCAAGAGTTTGCTATAAATAAAGGATACTTTCCTTGGTTATTATAAATTGATGGATCATCTATTGCTTGATCAAAACCAGTAACTGAGCCATGACCAAAAAAAGTAATGACGGATGCTCCATAGTTTATTAATTGTTCAATTGAATCACTAACATTAATTTGTATTGGTGATGTTGTAGTTTTTGCAAAACTAAATACTCTTGCACCATATAATGTGTCTTTAATAATTGTACCAAAAGTTTCTAAATAGGATTTAAATGCTTGTTGCTGACCTAAATCAGCGCCACCACTAAAATGCAAGATGCGTTTATGCCAATCTGCCGGTGGATTTTGTGAAAGACTTTGCTCATGCTCTTTTACTTTTTCTAAATAATTTGTTACTTGAGCAGCATTAGTTGCAGATAATCGTCCTACTGGAATAAATGGTGTAATTGAATTTGAACCGCGAATTCCAGTGGTAAATAAATTATCAGAGGATGGATTTCCCATGGTTGGTATTTTGCAATTGATCCAATTAGTGCTATTATTTTTTACTTGACTATTTTTAATCGATTTTCCAATCAGCAATAAATATTTGGGTGGAGCAGGTAAACTGTCACTTAAAAATTTACAGAAATTTTTTATTGCTATAGGATTTTTTGCATTTCCGTAAGCAAATTGATCATATAAATCATCGATATCAGCATTAATAACATAATTAGAACCACCAGAAACACTTTCTCTGTAAACCTTATAATCATTTGAAGGCGCTTGTAAACTTTTATGCGTAATAATTACAAAAGCTGAATCCGTATTAGTTGTTTTATAATTGGTAAAAAAACCTGTTTGATTTACTGGTTGCAAAGCACTTACCGTTTTTAAATTAGCTGTAGTAGTTAAAAAACATTTTTTTTGATTTGATGAATTTGGAATCAACGCTTTAATGGTGTTACCTGATGTGGCAACAGAAATGTATTTATGATTGGTTAAATCATAAAATAAAACTTGAGAACTGCCAACGTTTACATTTTGAATTTCTAAAAAAGACTTTAATGCAACTGGGTTATCATCCACAAAAAATAATTGTTCGGAGCTGTTTAAAAAATTGGGCTTTTGCGGATATTTTAAATAGATATAATGAATATTAGTAGAGTTATTTAACGATAAAAATAATGGATTGCTAACACTGTTAACTCTAACCACTGAATTATCTTGGAGTTTATCAGATGTCATTTGTTTTTCAATACAAAGCTGACTGTAGCCCGAGAAAGTTGTATCATTTAACGTGCTATAACTATTCAAAATATCAAGGTAGTCAAGTTTAACTTGATGGTCATAATTTATACCAGAAATGAATGCAGAAGATGTACCGGAAAAACTTGTTTTTATATATACCGGCAAGGAGGAAGATGGAAAAACATTTAAATTTCCAAAACTTGATTGAACATTGCCGCCTTTATTTATAATTATTCCATAACCCTCGCCAACTACATATCTTGGATCAGATAAAACGCTTAATACTGTATTACCCATAGAATAGGAGTTAACAAATGCATTTACTTTTTCGGTATAAAAATAATTTGCAGGTGTATAACTCGTAAAATTAATATCTGTTTCTACAGCTGCTCTCCTATTATTAAGTGAGGTATTCCAAGTAACAAAAGCGTAATTGGTATCATTAAAAAGGGCAATGTAAGGATTAGGCATTCTAGTGATACCTTCGTAGGCTATGGAATCAAAACTAGCATTATTTTTCTCTGCATAAAATTCAATAAAATCAGTAGCATTAAACACATTATCAGCTTCTCCATCAACACGTATATACTGCTCCTCTCCTTTTATAAAAATTTGAAAGTTTTTAGGATTGATAGTAGATAATGGAATTCCGGCAGTAATAAGTGTAGAATAATTAATTCTATAAATTCCAGTTTGAGGAATACTTATGCGGTAGTGTTTTTGGGAATAAGTGATCCATTCATTACCATACTTTTGAGCAATGACACTATTACTCAAATAACATAAAAAAAATAAAACGAGTAAACGATTTATCATTTCACTAATTTTTTATTGATGTCAATTTTTACAGTAAATATATGCGAATATAAAGATGTTGAAACGTTTCCGATATTAGTCATGGCATAATCTAAACCAAAAATTTTATATTTTATACCAACTCCAATATTTGGCTGAACGGTTGTAACGCTTGCACCTTGAATATTTGTTCCTTTTTGGATATTTCCTAAACCACTTCTTAAAAATAGTAAACCTTTGTAACCAACTTCAATTCCAAAAGCGGGCTCCATGCTCCACGCATTTGTTTTTATGAGTGTATTACGTTTACCATCAAATGTGTTTATTAAATTAACTTCGCCTCCTATTGAAATTTTTTCTTTCCAAACATACCAGTTTCTGGTAGCACCAATAATTAATTTGGGAGTCGTAACTTCAATTGAATTACTTGGTATTTCATTTCCGGTAACAGCAAATGTTTGCTTTACATCATCAGATAAGTTGTAGGTCCAGGCATTAAATGTTCCGGTTATGTCTCTTGCCATCGCGGCAAAGCGCCATTTTTTGTAATCGTACATCGCACCTGCATCTAAGCCAAAGCCCCAGGCACCAGCAAAATCGCCTAATTTCCGTCTGATAATTTTTGCATTAGTGCCAATTTTTAAACCTTTAATTTTAGTGATATTTCTTGCATAGGACAAAAGCACAGCCACATCTACCGCATTAAATGATTTTAATCGAGAATAATCCACATTACCATTTGCATCAATTAATTCTGTTGTATTGGGTATGTTATCCACACCAAAACGTATAAATGTAATCCCGGCAACGCTATTACTATCAAGGCGTTTTGAACCACCAATAAAATCATATTTAGCAATACCAGCAAAGTATTCGGCATGCATTAAGCCAACCTGTAAGCTACTTTTTTGTAATTGCAAACCTGCAGGATTCCAATAACCAGCTGTTACATCATTTACAGAAGCCACATTTGCGTTTGCCATAGATAATGCACGTGCACCAACCCCAACGCTTAAAAACTCATTACTATACTTTGCAATTTGCGCAAAGCTATTAAAGCTAATTACTGTAATACATATTACAATTAAGTGTTTCATATTCATTTTAAAATTACGTAATTATTTTATAAGTGCCAATACCTCATAGGAACGAATTTGGGCGTGAATTATTGTACAAAGTTAAGCAATAGTGCTATTTTTTGAAATGATTTTGATGTGATTAATTTTAGATTTTTGGCAAAAGTAGGGTTGAGGATTTTAACTATTTAACATAACTTGCGGTTTAATTTGCGACCTTATTATTTCATTTTCTCGCTGAGTGTATTTAAAATGAAATTTTAGAAAATTACTTTATGATAGTTTAAATAAAAGAAAACAAGAGTTTACAACTCCAAACTCAACTGTTTTGGTAATAATTGAAAAGTGAGTCTGTGTAAATTTGTTGTTCCAAACTGTCTGATGGCTGCACGGTGTTTTTTGGTAGGATAGCCCATATTTTAAATAAAATTAATTACTAGATATTGTAAATCATTAGTTTTATTTTTTTTGAATTTTGTACATTTTTACCAATTAATTCATCAAAGTATTTAAAAACAACTTCAATATTTTTAGTATTATTTTCTGTTTTCTTTCTCAGTTCTTCAATAATTAGGCGTAATTCAGTGTTATCAGTTAATGCTTGCCTTAATTTTACAAAAATGTCAATTATTTGTATGCTCACAGAAATAGCATGTGCGCTTTTAATAATATTTGAAAGCATTAAAACACCATGTTCGGTAAATGCATAAGGTAAGTATTTCGAATGCTCACCATGTCTTAAGGTCGCATTTTGCGACCTTAAGATTTCATTTTCTTTTGGGGTTAATTCAAACATAAAATGCTTTGGAAACCTTTCTATATTTCGTTTGACTTGTTCTTTTAATCTTTTTGTTTCAACACCATATAATTCTGCTAAATCTCTATCTAGCATTACTTTTTGTTCGCGAATAAAGTAAATCTTGTTTATTAAAACCTCATCAGGTAAGGTTGTCAAATTGGCTTTTTGCATATTATATGATTTTATAAAAACAAAAGTAAATTAATTTATAGCAAATAGTTGCTATAAATTGTAGCAAAATGAAGGCGCCATAAAAACTGAATTTAGTTCTTTTACATATAAACAAACTAAGACTTTTCCGTATCATTATATAAAAACTAATTTGTTTTTATATATCTAAACTCAACTGTTTTGGTAATAATTGAAACGTTAGTCTGTGTAAATTTGTTGTTCCAAACTGTCTAATTGCTTCGCGATGTTTTTTGGTAGGATAGCCCATATTTTGTTCCCAACTGTAGTGAGGATATTTGTTAGCGGCATCTTTCATAAAATCATCACGGTATGTTTTAGCTAAAATACTGGCGGCGGCAATGCTTAAAAACTTTGCATCGCCTTTTATGATGCATTGATGATTTATTTTTTTGTAAGGCGTAAACCGATTCCCATCAATTAATAGCAATTCAGGTTTTTGATTGAGTTTATCAATAGCCCGGTGCATGGCTAAAAACGATGCTTTTAAGATATTAATTTCATCAATTTCTATATTATCAACTACGCCAACAGCCCAAGTTATGGATTTTTCTTCTATTTCGGGGCGTAGTTCATACCGATCTTTATCACTTAATTTTTTGCTATCATCTAACCATTTATTTTTATAATTTTTTGGTAAGATAACGGCAGACGCATATACAGGTCCAGCCAAACAACCACGCCCTGCTTCATCACAACCTGCTTCAATTAACGTTTTATCGAAATATGATTTTAACATTATTTTATTTTAATGGAACGCAGATGCCGCTGATTTTGTGAGATTAAATATGATTTTAAAATAATTAAAATGATGCACAGATACTAATTAGTGTGAGCAAGAAAACTCATTATATATGATTTTAACACTATTTTATTTTAATGGAACGCAGATGCCGCTGATTTTGTGAGATTAAATATGATTTTGAAATAATTAAAATGATGCACAGATACTAATTAGTGTCAGTAAGAAAACTCATTATATATGATTTTAACACTATTTTATTTTAATGGAACGCAGATGCCGCTGATTTTGTGAGATTAAATATGATTTTAGAATAATTAAAATGATGCACAGATACTAATTAGTGTCAGCAAGAAAACTCATAATTGATCATAATTATCTGTGTTATCAGCGTTCCATTATTTTTAGTTCAATCCTTCCAAACACGCTTTAATCGCCTCAAAATCTGGTTGCTTGCCTGCATCTTCTAAAATTTCAACATATTGAACAACGCCGTTTTTATCAATCACAAAAGCAGAACGCTTTGTAACTCCAATCATTCCAAACGCAAATGTTTCATATAAGGAGTTGTATGCAGTTGCTGCAGTTTTATTAAAATCTGATAACAAATCAAAATTATAGTTTTGCTCTTTTTTAAATTTATCTAAACTAAATAAAGAGTCTATAGAAATACCAATTACCTCTGTGTTTAAAGAGGTATATATATTATAATTATCTCTAATACTACATAATTCAGCTGTGCATACACCTGTAAACGCTAAAGGAAAAAATAAGATAACGACATTTTTTCCTTGATAATCTGATAAAGAAATTTCTTTTTTATCTGTATTAAATAATTTGAAATTTGGGGCTTGTTGACCTACTTGAATTGACATATATTTATTTTTTTGGTTAATTAAATTTACTACTTAAAATATTTAGAATCATAGATTTATATTTTTCTGTAAGAGCATAAAGTCGAGCTTTTAATGATCATTCATCTTTTTTTGCTTCTTTTTTTCCACTGAACATTTCTAAAATTCCACTAACAAGCGATAGAACTAAACTAAACCAAAGAGCAGTCCAAAACCCATCCACTTTAAATCCATCTACAAGTTTATCAGCAAATAAAATAATCAAGGCATTTATCACTAACAAAAATAAACCTAGTGTAAAAAACGTGATGGGCAAAGATAAAAGAGTAAGAATAGGCTTTACAATTGTATTTAAAAAAGCTAGCACCGCAGCAACTAAAAGCGCTGTAACAAATTTATTAACTTCAGGAAAGTTTCCACTATAAAATTGATTGTTACCAATGGTTACTCCATCTAAAAAATAGGCGGTTATTAATACTGCAAAAGCTGAAATTAATAGTTTAGAAATAAAGTTCATATTACAAATTTGACTTTCAAATGTACAATTCTTTATGGTTAGTTAAAAGCATAAAAAAGCCCAATTAATTATGAATTAACTGGGCTATTAATAACTGGAGTTTAATTAAAGCTTTTTAATATCTAATTCATTGATGATGTTAGTTGCACCGCCTAGTTTTTCAACTACCCATAACAAATAACGGACATCTAAATTAATGGTACGATTTAAATCTTTATCGAATTTAATTTTATGACTTAACGCTTCATAGTTTCCATCAAATGCTAAACCAATTAATTCGCCTTTTGCATTTAAAACTGGCGAACCTGAATTTCCACCCGTTATATCATTTGAACTAATAAAAGATACAACAATGTCTTTTGCAACGGCATCAGCATATTGCCCAAAATCTTTTGCTTTAGCTAATTCAATTAATTTAACTGGCGCATCAAACTCGTAATCACCTGGCTTGTATTTTTCTAGTATACCACTTAACGTACAAATATGGCTATATTTTACAGCGTCTTTTGGAGAGTACGATTTTACATTTCCAAAACTAACGCGCATTGTAAAGTTAGCATCTGGATACATTTTTTTACCCTTATTCATTTCTAATACACCTTTTAAATAGCTTTTACCTAACACAAAATTTTGTGCGTTAAAATCGGAAAATGCCTTAGCATATTTAGAACTAAAATTTGTATTAAAGGCACTAGCCATCATAAAAGCAGGATCTTTATGCAAGGCAGCGGTATCAGGATTAGCCATCATGTCATCCCATTTACTATTATCTAAAATAGCGGTTGTTGTAAATACATAATTAGAAAATGCTTCGTAAGTAGATTTTGATTTCAAATCTCCAAACTTGCTGTTAATCATGCTATAAAAACTAGCTGGATGCTGAGTTGCATCTACATCATTATAAAATGCTTGAGTAACAAATGCTAAAATATTTTTATCGGAAACTACATTTTCATCCTTAACAAAATTTGCACGGTCGGCTTTAGCAGCATCAATTGCTTTTGCAATATCTTCTTTTGTAACATCTTTTTTACTTAAGGTTGCATCTAATCTTTGTAACGAAGAAGCAAACTTAATCAATGGAGAACCAAAAATGCCTTCCATCATATAAACGCGCTGTTTAGAATAGGGACGCCACGCATCGTATATTTTTTTGTATTCGTTAAATAGATTTTCGTATTCGGTTTTACCTTTAGCCCATGTTAAAAAAGCAGTTTCAGCGGCTTGTTTTTCCTCGTATGTTTTAAATTTTAAGAGTTGTTTTGATTCACCATCAAAAAATTTCCAGTAATTAGCAATGCCAGCATAACTACCTGCTAATTGAATTTTTACAGCAGGATCTTTTTTCATTTCTTCCAACATAAATTTTAAACGCGCATCGCGCAAGTCAACTAATGAAGGATTTTCTATATCTGTTTTTAATTTCACTCCAAAAGATGTTTCATAACGATTTGTTCCACCAGGATAGCCCCAAATCATGGTATAATCTCCATCTTTAACTCCTTTAATTGAAACTGGTAATGAATATTTAGCTTTTAATGGAACGTTATCAGCTGCGTATTCTGATGCTTTTCCTTCTTTATTTGTATACACACGGAAGATAGAAAAATCTCCTGTATGACGCGGCCATTCCCAGTTATCTGTATCGCCACCAAATTTACCAATACTTTCGGGAGGCGTACCAACCAAACGCACATCTTTAT
>JBIKOX010000135.1:0-8396 GCA_044357775.1 Bacteroidia bacterium
TTAATGATTGTTCCAGTTTGGCTAGCAATGCGCGATCAAACTGAACATCAAATTTTAGTATTAGATCATAGCGGTTTATTTATTGATAAATTGCCAAACACAAAGCAAATTAAATTTACGTATGGTGCAGAATCTATACAAACTGCTAAGGCAAAATTAAAAGATGGTCCCTTTGATTTAATTATGGAAATTAAGGGAGATGCAATAAACGATTCTAAAACAACGCCTGTTTTGTATTATAAAAAACAACCAGGCATAAATGTGGAACAATATATTACCAATACAATGGAAAATATATTGTTTGATTACCGTTTGCAAGGCGATAGTATTGATTTAAATAAAATTGATAAGGCACGCCGTCCGGTTGAAATTTTAACGCTTAAAGTTACCGAAGAAGGAAAAGATGAAAAAACCAATACAGAAATAAATATGGCTATTGGTTTTGGCTGTGCCATTGCTATTTATTTTATGATATTTTTATATGGCTCGCAGGTAATGCGCGGTGTTATTGAAGAAAAAACAAATCGTATTGTGGAGGTTATTGTGTCATCTGTAAAACCATTTCAGCTCATGTTGGGTAAAATTATTGGTGTTGCATTAGTTGGTCTCACACAGTTTGTTTTATGGATCGTGTTGACCTTAGTGATAAGCACTGCAGTTAATACTTTTTTATTCAAAGATCAAATTGCTGATACGATGAAACATAATTCACAAATAGAAAAAGTGATGAAAGATGATTTAACAGCAGGTGTTGATAAAATGGAAAAAATTAATTCGCCAAATGAAGTCATAGACCTATTTAATAATTTCAATACGATTAATATCAGTAAAATTTTAGTGTGCTTTGCATTTTATTTTTTATTTGGTTATTTGTTGTATGCAGCCTTGTTTGCAGCTGTTGGTTCAGCTGTAGATAGTGAAGCTGATACGCAACAATTTATTTTACCAGTTACAATACCATTAATTGCAAGTTTTATTATAGCTCAAAGTGTAGTAACAGATCCTGATAGTTCGATGGCACAATTTTTCTCTATCTTTCCGCTAACTTCTCCTATTGTAATGATGGTTCGTTTACCATTTGATGTGCCTGCATGGGAATTAGCATTATCAATGGTGAGCTTAATTGTAGGTTTTTTATTTTTTACTTGGCTAGCTGGAAAAATTTATCGTACAGGAATTTTAATGTATGGTAAAAAAACAAGCTGGAAAGAATTAGGGAAATGGTTGTTTTATAAGGGATAGTTTATTGTAATGTAATTTGCGTGAGGGATTGTCGCAAAAATCCTTTTGCCTATTCTTTGCAAAAGATTGAAGCAAAAGTCTTCTACCTGCCTGTTCCTTGCAGGTACGCGCCCAAGAAATGAAAAATTTAAATAACATTAATTTCTAGATTATTAGCTAAATAGTCGATAAAATCTTGTTTTTTGAAATTATATATCTGTTGTTTTGCAGTCAAATTTCCTATCTTCGTAATTATATATTATGCAAAAAGAAGTACTCTTAGAAGTTAAAAATTTAGTAACTGAATTCAAATCAGATAATGAATTTGTTAAAGCGGTGAACGATGTTTCTTTTACACTTCATAAAGGTGAAACAATTGGTATTGTGGGCGAAAGTGGCTCTGGCAAATCTGTTACTTCTCTTTCTATCATGCAATTGATTCCAAATCCACCAGGGTTTGTTAGTGGAGGAGAAATTTTATACCATTCAAAAAATAAAGGTGTTGTAAATTTTAGAAGTTTACCAAATGATGAAATGCGCTCGTTTCGTGGAAATGAGGTTGCAATGATTTTTCAGGAACCAATGACAAGTTTAAATCCTGTTTATACGTGTGGTGACCAAGTGATGGAAGTGATTATCTTACATCAAAAAATCTCAAAAAAAGAGGCAAAACAAAAAACCTTACAACTATTTGAGCAAGTTCAATTGCCCGATCCTGAAAGAATTTTTAATGTGTATCCACATCAAATCTCTGGTGGCCAAAAACAAAGAGTCATGATTGCAATGGCCATGAGTTGTAATCCTCGCGTGCTAATTGCCGATGAACCAACTACAGCGTTAGATGTTACCGTACAAAAAACCATATTGGATTTGATGTTAAAATTACAACGCCAGTCTGATATGGGAATTATGTTTATTACGCATGATTTAGGTGTTATTGCTGAATTGGCTGATAAAGTGATGGTAATGTATAAAGGTAAAGTGGTGGAGCAAGGACCCGTGTTAGAAATATTTTCAAATCCTAAACATCCTTACACAAAGAGTTTATTGGCATGTCGCCCTCCTTTAGATAAACGAATTATGCGCTTGCCTGTTTCTGCTGATTTTATGAAAACGGATACAGACGGTAGTATGATAGAAATTTCAAATTCTGTTAGCGAAGCAATAAATAGTGTTATCATTACAAAGGAGCAGAGAGTTAGCGAGCATAAGGAATTATACAGTCGCGCTAAAATTTTAGAAATACAAAATATTAAAACATACTTTCCGAAAAGTAAAACTTTTTTCGGGAAAACAATTGATTACATAAAAGCGGTGGATGATGTATCTTTTGATGTTTTTGAAGGAGAAACGCTTGGTTTAGTTGGAGAGAGTGGTTGTGGAAAAACAACGTTGGGCCGCACAATTTTAAGATTGAATGAACCTACCTCTGGTAAAATTTATTTCGAACAAAAAGATTTATTGCAAGTAAGCGATCAAGATATGCGGAAATTGAGGAAAGACATGCAGATTATTTTTCAAGATCCTTACTCTTCTCTAAATCCTCGAATTACCATTGGAGAAGCTATTATGGAGCCAATGCAAGTGCACAATATTTTATCAAACAATAACCAACGTAAAGAAAAAGTTTATGAACTTTTACAAAAAGTTGGTTTAACAGAAAAACAATTTGGTCGTTATCCTCATGAGTTTAGTGGCGGTCAGCGGCAACGTGTTTGCATTGCTAGGGCCTTAGCATTAAATCCTAAATTTATAATTTGTGATGAAAGTGTAAGTGCATTAGATGTGTCCGTGCAAGCACAAGTGCTAAATTTATTAAATGACTTAAAGCGTGAATTTAAATTTACGTACATATTTATTTCACATGATTTATCAGTTGTTAAATTCATGAGCGATAGAATGGTGGTAATGAATAAAGGTAAAATTGAAGAGATGGGTGATGCTGATGACATTTATTTAAATCCTAAAACAGATTACACTAAAAATTTAATTAGTTCGATTCCAAAGGGAACATTATCTGATATTGAAGCCAGTGTTGCAAAAAAACGCTCAGTGGATATTTTGGTTTAATGGTTCTAGTCATGCTGAGTTTTATTAAGCATCTCTGAGACCTTGGAATAAATTCACATTGAAAATTAATAAATCTTTAACTCTTATTTTCTCTGTGACTCTATGGTGAATTTATTTTACATTTGTCCATGCTCGAATTCCTTAAACAATTAACCGATCCTCAAAGTATTATTCATTATGGTGGATTGTGGTTATTGTTGTTTGTCGTATTTGCAGAAACAGGATTATTAGTTGGGTTCTTTTTACCAGGCGATTCTTTAATTTTTATTTCAGGATTATTATGTGCAACTAAACCCGATTTATTAAGTACCTCACTTTTAGAATTACTTATTTTGCTGATGTTAGCGGCAATTATTGGTAATATTTTTGGTTATTGGTTTGGAAAAAAAGTAGGCGAGAAGCTTTATTCCAAAGAGGATAGTTTATTATTTAAAAAAAAGCACCTCATTACTACAAAAGCTTTTTATGATAAGCATGGCGGCAAAGCATTAGTTTTAGGAAGATTTTTGCCAATTATCAGAACTTTTGCTCCAATTTTAGCAGGAGTGATTAAAATTGAGTTTAAAGTTTTTATGTTGTATAATCTAATTGGTGCTATTTGTTGGATTGGAAGCATTGCAAGTGCCGCTTATTTTTTGGGAAAGAAATTTCCACTAATAGAAAATTACATTGGGTATATTGTCGTAGCATTAATTGTGATTACAACAATCCCGGTGGCATTAACATACGTCAGAAGCAAAAAAATTACAACCTGATTTTGTGAGATGTATTAGGTTACATTTCGCGATTTAATAAATGCAAGGCAAATTCTTTTAGATTATGTTTTTTAGACTGAGTAGCATCCAATTCTTCTAAATGTTTTAAAGCAATATCGGTGTGTTTATTCGCTTCTTTTAAGGCTAATTCTTTAACACCTAAACAATCATAAAGTGCCGTTACTTGTTTTACTTTATCGTCATTAGAAATTGTATTGCTGTATAATAAATGATTTAGTTCCTTTGTTTGATTTTCGTCTGCTAATTCAAAAGCATCCAACAGCATAAATGTTTTTTTATTGGATATGATGTCGCCACCAACTTGTTTGCCGAATTTTTCATCATCGGCGTACACATCTAAAACATCATCCAATATTTGAAAGGCAATACCCACATGCATACCAAATTCGTAGAGATGTTGTTGGTTTTTTAAGGAGGCATTAGCACAAATAGCGCCCATTTGCAAACTACATCCCAATAAAACAGCCGTTTTAAAAGTAATCATATCGATGTAATCATGCACACTAACTTTTTCTTGGATTTCAAAATTCATATCCATTTGTTGGCCTTCACAAACTTGTAATCCGGTTTTTGAAAACAAACGTAATAATTCAGGTATATGTTTTTCAGTAGATTTAGATAGTACTTCAAACCCTTTTACCATCATGCCATCACCACTTAATAAAGCAATGTTATGATTCCATTTTTCGTGAACAGTGGTGTTTCCTCTTCTTAATGGCGCATTATCTAATATATCGTCATGAATTAATGAAAAATTATGAAACAATTCTACGGATAATGCTGCATTGATGGCATCATTTGGATTGGCTTCAAATAAATCACATCCAATTAATGTTAGTAATGGTCTAACTCGTTTTCCTCCCAAGCCAATAATATAATTCATTGGCTCATAGAGTTCTATAGGGGTTGCGGTTTTAAGCAAAACCTGTTCTTGCTCAATTGCTTGATTTAAAATTTTTAATAAGGCCGAATATGCTTGCACGTTTTGTTTTTATGTTTACTTTCTTAAACCACCTAGAAATATAGTTTTTTGTGGTTTTAGAATGTGTATTAAAGTTTATTATAATAGAATCTGCGATTTATGAACATAGGTATTTAAGTTTTCCCCTTCAAAGATTTATGATTAAAACAAACTACTTGCCTATGTGGTTAAAGGTCTTATTTTGCTTCTGCCATTTTTAATAAATAGGTTCCATAACCACTTTTGGTTAATGGAGTAGCCACATTAATGAGTTGTTCTTTTGTAATAAAGCCCATTTTAAAAGCTATTTCCTCTATGCAACCAATTTTTAATCCCTGGCGTTCTTCAATGACTTGAACAAACTGACCTGCTTGCATTAATGAAGCAAATGTTCCTGTGTCTAACCAGGCAGTTCCTCTATCTAAAATTGAAACCTTTAATTGTTTACGATTCAGGTATTCTTTGTTCACATCAGTTATTTCGTATTCTCCTCGTGCTGATGGCTTTAAATTTTTAGCAATTTCAACTACTGAATTATCATAAAAGTATAAACCCGGTACTGCATAATTTGATTTAGGTTGTTCCGGTTTTTCTTCAATGGATAAGACGTTAAAATCTTTATCAAAATCAACTACACCATAACGCTCCGGATCGCTAACATGATATGCAAATACAACACCACCATCAGGGTCATTAATTTTTTGCAACATCCTACCTAAACCAACTCCATAAAATATATTATCACCTAACACTAAAGCTACTTTTTCGTTACCAATAAATTTTTCACCAATAACAAAAGCTTGCGCTAAACCATTTGGCACTTCTTGCACGGCATAAGTAAACTTGCATCCAAGCTGTTCGCCAGTACCAAGTAAACGTTCAAAATTTGGTAAATCTTGCGGAGTTGAAATAATTAAAACTTCATTAATGCCAGCCATCATTAAAACCGATAGTGGGTAATAAATCATTGGTTTATCATAAATAGGCATCATTTGTTTGCTCATTGCTAAAGTTAATGGATGCAATCGTGTACCTGAACCTCCTGCTAATATTATTCCTTTCATTTTTGTTAATTTTTTAGAAATTTAAAAATAGGACTTTTATTTTAAAACAATTGTTTTTTTTGGTTGTTTTTATTTAAATAGTAAGCAAATGCTTAGTAAGTTTACATTCATATTCAAAATCAATGATTTCTCAAAATTCGAATAAGGCAGTTATTTATTGGCTACTTGCAGGTTGCGGTTTAGTATATTTAATTGTAGTTGTAGGTTGTATTACTAGATTAACGCATTCTGGATTATCTATTACTGATTGGAGTTTTATGGGCTCCATGCCTCCATTATCTGAAGGAGCTTGGCTAGAGCGATTTACCAAATATCAGCTAAGTCCGGAGTTTATTAAAGTTAATTACACGATGCAATTGCCCGAGTTTAAACATATCTTTTTTTGGGAATACACCCATCGCATGATTGGAAGAATAATGATGTATGTATTTTCAATAGGTTTGATTATTTTGGTGATTCGAAAAAAAATTAACAAAAAAATGTTACCCTCTCTAATTTTATTATTTTTTATGGGTGCCATGCAAGCTGTTATTGGCTGGTGGATGGTATATAGCGGTTTACAACAAAAACCTGCAGTAAGTCATTATAGATTGGCGATTCATTTAATGAGTGCTTTTACTTTGTTTGCTTTTACCTTTTGGTTTGCTTTAAAATTATTGAATCCCAAAGAAGAAACTTCGATTAGCTCAACCGATAATAATGGAGACAAGTTAAAATGGTGGTCGCTTTCATTTTTTGTAGTATTAATTTTGCAAATTGTGTATGGAGCTTTTACGGCTGGCTATGTAGAGGGTGATGCTGCTAAAATTCGTCCAGGACAAATATTTAATACTTGGCCAAAAATGGGGGATGAATGGATGCCTGAACAGGTAACTATGAAGGGCGATTTCTTTTTAAATTTTATGGAAAACGCCAGTGGCATACAATTTATGCATCGTATGTTGGCAATTTTAGTCTGTATTGTACTTTGTGTTATTTGGTACAAATCATCAAAACTAAATTTAAATGTTTCGCAATACAGAGGAGTTACTTTTTTAATTTATGGAGTCACAATACAATTTATTTTAGGTGTATTAACCTTGTTGTACCAAGTGCCTGTTGTGTTAGGTGTCTTGCATCAAACAGGAGCATTTTTTTTATTTGCAACTACGGTGTATTTGATATTTCATACGTTTAGGAAAGCTTAAAGCAATTGTGTGGATTATGCAAAACATATTTGATATAACGGTTTAAGTTCTTGCAATTTTAAAAATTGTAGTGTCCGTGTGCTTCTCGATTAATATCATTAATCATTACTAATGTCATAAACTTTTTACTTTAAATCTAAAAAAATCATTACACAAATTAAGAATTATTCAAAACAATAATTTAGTGCGGCTGGTTGTTAAAAAAATAGGAGTGAATTTAATACAAGATTTAGGTTTGCATTTTGCATTTATTACAGAAAAAACGTTTTATGAGGGCAATATTCATCTTAAAATTAAAGCAAGTGATATGTTTAAAAATTTAGACTTTTTTGAGAATTATCTAACTATAAAATATTAAAAAGAAAAATCATTTTGTTCATTTACGCAACAAATGTAAATCCATTGTTAAATAAAATAATCAAAGTAAAACTATTTTTAATTATTACAATTAAAATCTTAATATTTTATACTTTATAAATTAATATTAAGGTTTCATTGCTGGCATAAATTTACGTATGAAAGTTTCATATTTATTACTGGCTCTATCAACAAATTTTTTAGTTGCTCAAACAATAACCAGAGGACCTTACTTGCAGCAATCAACGCCAAGTAGCATTATTATTAAGTGGAAAACAAATAATGCCAGCAATACAAAAGTAAATTATGGTATTTCACAGTCTAACTTAAATATGACGGTTACCAATACTGTTTCATTAACTAATCATGAAATAAAAATTACAGGGTTACAGCCTTATACAAAATATTACTACACTGTTGGTACAACAACTTCTACATTAGTGAGCGCTGCTCCAGATATTTTTTTTAGAACAGCGCCAAATTACGGACAAAAAGGAGATTATCGTTTTTGGGTAGTTGGTGATGCGGGAACTGGCGGCAACAGTCAAAGAGATACAAGAACTTCTTTTCTAAACTATAGTAATAACAAAAATATTGATGGTTGGATTTGGTTAGGAGACAATGCTTATGAGAGTGGTTTTGATAGCGAATATCAAGCTAATGTATTTAGTAATAATACCTTTGAAGCCCCATTAAAAAATATTGTTGTATGGCCGGCCGTTGGTAATCATGATTATAATAATAATTTCCCTTTTTCTCC